>NZ_LHOZ01000114.1:0-1323 GCF_001297205.1 Frigoribacterium sp. RIT-PI-h
TCCCTACCCATGAACCCCGCTCCGTGCGATGAACCACGAAGCTTCGTGGTTCATCGCACGGAACGGGGTTCGGCCTCGCCTCTTCCACAACCCGCACGTTCGCCCCTCCGTCCCCGACCGCCGCCGTGACACCCCGCCCTGCCGCGTTCGGCAGGAACAGTCTCGGCATGACTCCTCCCTCCCTCCCCCCCTGCACGCCCCCCCTCGCCCCGCCCCCCGGCGACGGCCCCCGCGAGACGGCCGCCCTGCGTGCCGGCGTCCGAACCGGCACCCTGACGCGCCTCCATCGCGGTGTCTACGTCCGCACCGACGAGTGGTCACCCCTCGACGGGCGTGACCGACACGTGCTGTTGAGCCACGCCGTCATGTCGGGACTCGGAGGCGGGTGCGTGGTCTCCCATTCGTCCGCAGCGGCCGCGCACGGGCTGCCACGAGTGCTCGAGGAGCATCCGGACGTCGTGAGCGTGATCGATCCGAGGCGAGCAACGACGAGACGGTCGACGCATCTGCTCCGCCGCCCGGGCCACGTCCGGGCCGACGACGTCGAGATCATCGACGGGATGGCGGTGACGTCGCTCGCCCGCACCGCTGTGGACGTCGCACGCGTCGAACCGTTCGCCGACGCCGTCTTGTGCGCAGATGCCGTGTTGAGGCAGCTCGTCCTGCCCGAGGGCCACCGGACGGGACCGGCAGTCGTGGCCGCCCTCGGTGAACAACGAGTTGACCTCTTGGCCCGCCTCGGCCCGACATCGCACCCCGGTGGACGAGCCGCCAGGCGTGCGATCGAATTCGCCTCCCCGTGGGCTGAAAGC
This sequence comes from Frigoribacterium sp. RIT-PI-h, assembly GCF_001297205.1. Classification (NCBI taxonomy): domain Bacteria; kingdom Bacillati; phylum Actinomycetota; class Actinomycetes; order Micrococcales; family Microbacteriaceae; genus Frigoribacterium; species Frigoribacterium sp. RIT-PI-h. The sequence continues at coordinate 813 of NZ_LHOZ01000114.1, forward strand.
GGTGGCGAATCTCTCTTGAGGGTCGTGCTCTTCGAACTGGGGCTGTCCCAGGTGGAACTCCAGCGCCGGTTCATCAGCCCCGAGGGAGACGTGGTGGGCCGATGTGACGCCTTCCTCGCGGCATCAGGCACCGCCGTCGAGTTCGACGGATACGTCAAACTCACCGATCCGCGCATGCTCCACGGGAGGACGCCTGCCGAGGTGATGCGCGACCGAGCCCGTCGAGATCAGAGACTCTTGGCGTGCCCCGAGGTGAGAGCTGTCGTCCACAGCGACTACCTGGACCTCGTCGAACCCGTGCGCCTCGCCGGTCTCCTGCGGCCAGCGGGAGTGTGCCTGGACCCGCGGCGGGTGACGGCAGCCGCCCGCATCGCGGCACGTCGATTCACAGGGTCGTCGCGATGAACCCCGTTCCGCGCGATAAACCACGAAGCTTCGTGGTTCATCGCGCGGAACGTGGTTCGTCAGGGCGAGGGAGGCGGGGCGGGCGGCAGGGCGAGGGCGCCGGGCG
>NZ_LHOZ01000115.1:0-1228 GCF_001297205.1 Frigoribacterium sp. RIT-PI-h
CCACCCCCGACACCACCAGCCCCCGCGGCCCCGTCACCACCATCGCCGAGCAGGTGACCGAGTTCGACCAGGGCTTCACCGCGCAGATCGGCCCCGAGTTCACCGCGGTCTTCGACGACGAGCAGAGCGCCCTGCGCGAGGCCGGCGTGCCCGACGACGCCGTGAAGCCCGGCGACACCGTCGTCGAGGCGACGCTGCTGACACCCCAGGGCACCGAGGTCTCGCTCGCCGAGACCGTCGGCGAGGGGCCGGCCGTGCTCGTCTTCTACCGCGGCGCCTGGTGCCCGTACTGCAACCTGACGCTCAAGACCTACCAGGCCGAGTTGCTGCCGCGCCTCCGGGAGCGCGGCGTCGCGCTCGTCGCGATCAGCCCCCAGACCCCCGAGGGCTCCGAGGCGTCGGTGACGAACGGCAGCCTCGAGTTCCCCGTGCTGTCCGACCCGGGCAACGTGCTCAGCGGCGCCCTCGGCATCCGCACCGCACCGAGTGCCGATGCCCGCGCCGTCCACACCCAGCTCGGGTTCGACGTCGCCGACAGCAACGCCGACGCGACGGGCGACATCCCGTTCCCGACCGTGCTCGTCGTCGACCACGACGGGGTGGTCGTCTTCGCCGACGTCCACACCGACTACACGACGCGCACCGAGGTGGACGAGATCGTGGCCGCCCTCGACCTGCTGGAGTCGCGGACGGCCTGACGGCGCCGGCCGGCTCGCGGTCGGCCCGCGTCCGTCAGCCTGCGGCGCCCGCCGCCGTGGGCACCGGCCACACGTAGTCGAGGTCGGCGGGTTCTCCCGGGAACACCCCGGCGTAGAACTCCGGAGCCTTCGCGAGCAGCTTCGAGCGGTGCGACCGGTGGACGTCCTCCCGGCCGAACCAGGGCGGCAGCTCGAACTCGCCCGCACGGTACGCCGCGGCGTCGGCCGGCACCTCGTCGAGGGTCGCCAGGGTCTTCTCGAGACACGTGTCGGCGAACCCCCGTGCGGCCCAGGCCGCACAGGTCTCGGCCTGGTACGCCATGAGCGCCGGACGATGCCCCCGCCACATCGCCGTGACCGGGTGGCTCTGCCAGCCGTAGCCGGGCACGACGAGTGCCCGCATGACCTGAAGGGTCTCGACCCGCTGCTTGCCGAGTCGGCGGTCGTCGAGCACCTCGACGCTGGCTCGCAGGTCCGCGTACGGGAGGAAGGTCTGCATCGGACCAGCCAACACGCCCGAACCCCGGGCG
>NZ_LHOZ01000112.1:0-1156 GCF_001297205.1 Frigoribacterium sp. RIT-PI-h
AGGTCAGCCTGCGCGGCGCCGCCCGCATCGCCGTCGCCGCGCGACCCGCCCCGATCGCGGACCCGGTCGTGCAGCTCGCCTCGCTGGCCGCCCTGCTCTGGGCCGAGGTCGAGCACGTGCGGGTCATGGCCCAGCTGACCGTGCGCGGCCCGATGGCCCACGAGGTCGGCGAGGCGCTCGCCCCGCTCCGCAAGGCCGTGCGCGACGTCGTGCGGCGCGGCGTCGAGACCGGACGCATGCGAGACGACATCGCTCCGCGCACGCTCGCGCACCTCGTCGAGGGTGCCGCGCTGTCGGTGCTCGACGAGGCGACGACGCAGCGGCTCAGCCGCGCCGAGGGCCACCGACTCGTCATGCTCGCGGTGCTCGGCGTCGTCGGCCTCGACTGGCGCACCGCCGGAGACCTCGTCGCGACGGCCCCGGAACTCGCGCTCCCTCCCGAACAGACGACCGGCGCCGCCTCGACTCCCCCGACCGGAGAACCCGCATGAGACTCGAACTCCACGACGTCGCGATCGGCGACGGCCCCGGGGCGGCCCTGCCCCCGCTCAGCGCGGTCGCCGACCGTTGGACCCCCGGCTTCGTGGCGGTCGAGACCGAGAACGCGCCCACCCTCGCGTCGCTCGTCGCGGGGGGCCGCATGCGCCCCGAGACCGGCCGGGTGACGGTCGACGGCCGGTCGGACGACGTGGCGATCCGCGCCTCCTTCGCCCTCGTCGACACCCCCACCGTCGCCGAACCGTTCGCGGCCCTCACGGTCGTGCAGGTCGCCCGAGAAGAACTGGCCCTCGCCGGGCTCCGCGCCGACAAGGCCTCGGCTCGCCTGCTGCTCGACGAGATCGGCCTGCGCGAGCACGAGCGGACGCGCCTGAGCGCCCTGCCCACCGAGCTGCGCGTCCGCCTGCTCTGCGAACTGGCCGTGCTGCGCCCGGAGGTCCGCGGGCTGATCGTGACGACTCCCGAACGGCACGGCGGCGACGTCGCCGCCTGGCTCTCGGTGGTGCACGACCTCGTCGGTCGCGACTACACCGTGCTGACCATCACCGGGTTCGCGGCTCTCGCGACGATCGAGTCGCTGCCCACACCCGAGTTCGCCCCGGACGAGTCCGCCGTCGCGCCCGAGACCGACACCGCCGCTGGCGCCTCCCCCGACGAC
>NZ_LHOZ01000118.1:0-725 GCF_001297205.1 Frigoribacterium sp. RIT-PI-h
AACAGACAAGGAGCTTCACCATGAACGCCTTCACTCGCAAGAACATCACCAAGACCACGCTCGGCCTCGTGGCCTCGGGTGCCCTCGTCTTCTCGCTCGCCGCCTGCTCGATGGACTCCGGTTCGTCCTCCGACACGTCGTCCTCGAGCTCGTCCTCGTCCGAGCCGTCGGCCGCCTCGACGCCCGCCGCGTCGATCGCCGACCTCAGCAACGGTGTCGACACCCAGGTCGCCGTCGACCAGTCCTTCGTCGACGCGATCACCTCGCTCGGCCTGACCCCCGGCGTCGTCGGCACCGCGACCTTCACCGACGGAACGTTCTCGTTCCCGATCACCGGCGGCAACGTCGACTACTACGGCCCCGACAGCGACGTCCGACCCTACGTCCAGGGCGAGATCGACCACGACGGCTCCGGCCTGTCGCTGACCTCCGCCGACGGCACCGTCGTCGAACTCACCGACTTCCGCATCGACCCGGGCGAGTCGAAGCTCTACGGCACCGTCACCGCCAACGGCACCGTCGCCGCCGAGGACGCCTACCTCTTCAACCTCTGGGGCGGCACCCTGAAGCCCATCCAGATGGAAGGCACCAACGCCGTCCTCGAGGGCACCACCGTCCACATCAGCCCCGACGCCGCCGCGCTGCTGAACCAGACCTTCAAGACCGACGCCGTCCAGGACGAGATGCTCGTCGGCGTCGCGAAGATCACCGCCGCCACGGAGTAG
>NZ_LHOZ01000116.1:0-551 GCF_001297205.1 Frigoribacterium sp. RIT-PI-h
GGCACACGAGCGTCCACACGTTCCGGCCGTCCTCGTGGCGGTAGTCGAGGCTCTCGAGGCTGAGCAGCGCCAGGGCCAGGCCGCGGCCGTCCTCGTCCTCGAGGTCGGCCATCGAGACGGCGCTGAGGTCGATGTCGCTGGGCATGCCGTTGTCGTGGAACACGGCCGTCAGACGGTCGTCGGTGGCCGACAGCTCGAGGGTGAAGCGCCGACCGAGGTCCGCCTCGGAGCGACGGGAGTGCTCGATGACGTTCGCCGCGATCTCGACGATCGCGGTCTCGAACGAGAAGCGCGTCTCGAGCGAGTCGTCGCCGAGCGAGGTCCACCAGGACTCGAAGGCGTTCTGCACCAGGTCGATGCTCTCGGGTTCGACAGCCACGTCGATCATGACGGGGCCGGGACGCTCAGTCATCGAGGGCGGCCGCGACCGAGGCGCGGGGCTTGAGGATGCGGTCGAGGTTCGTCAGGCGCAGCACCATCGAGACCTGCTCGGTGGGGGCGACGAGCCGCAGGTCTCCCCCGGCCTGACGCGCCGACTTGAGGCACGGTAC
>NZ_LHOZ01000113.1:0-62033 GCF_001297205.1 Frigoribacterium sp. RIT-PI-h
GGGCCCGGTCGGGACCGGGTGGGCCGGGGTCCGCCCGGTGCGGTAGCCCGGGTTGACGACCCCGGGCGACAGGTCGACGGGAGCCGCCGACGCGTTGTACACCTCGAGCTCGGCGCGGACCGCCGGTCCCGACACCTCACCCGGCAGCGCGGCCTCGCCCTCGACCCCGTCCAGGCTTTTCACCCGGACCGTCACCCCGTCGACGACGGCGGGCGACTCGTCGAGGCCGACGGGTGGCGACTCGGGTGTGTCGGGGCCGGCGGCCGGCGGCGTGGTCGACGTCGGGGCGTCCGTGGTCGAGGGGTCGGTCGCGGAGCCCGACGGGTCGCCGGTCGGCGGCGAGCTCGACGCCGTGCCGTCCGTCGAGGGGGCGCCGTCGCCGCGACCGGTGAGCACGAGGGCGACCACCACGGCGACCACGACGACGACGGCGACCGCCACGGCGGCGATCAGGCGGCGTCGGGGGGCGGTGGCGGGGGTCGACCCGGTGGTCGCATCACTTTCCGGCGACATGGGGCACTCCTGGTTCGGGTCGGGGGAGGAACGCGAGGGCGAGTGCCAGCACGAGCGTCGGGAACGACGTGTAGAACGGCGCGAAGAAGACGTTCCAGACGCTCTGCGACGCGGCGTAGAGCAGCAGTCCGCTGGCCGTCCCGTCGGCGAGGCGACGGACCACGCCGACCGCGAGCACGACGATCGCGGTGGCGACGAGCAGCAGGCCGACGATGCCGGACTGGGTCCAGATGTCTCCGAACACCGAGTGCAGTTCGACGTGGCCGCCGAACATGAAGCGTTCGACGTAGCCGTTGTTCGGCTGGTAGCCGATGGCGTTCATCCCCTCCTTCGCGACCTGGACGTCTTCGGGGGTCGGCACGGAACCGGTGCCGAAGCCCCACGGGTGGTGCTCCATGAGGCCGAGCGTGGCCGCGAGTTCGGGCCGTCCGCCGAGGATCAGCGACCCTGACTGTCGCAGCTGTTCGAGGCTGCGGGCCTGCGTCGTCACGCCGAGGTAGCCGTCGAGGATGAGGGCCTGCCCCAGCTGGTAGACCGCCACCCCGAGCCCGCCCAGCCCGACGACGACGGCGATCGCCGACGGTCTCCGGTGGGGGCGGACGATCGCGATCTGGGCGAAGACCAACAGTGCGGCCAGCAGCAGCAGCCCGAAGGCCGAGCGCGAGTCGTTGAGTGCCGCGACCACGATGAGGACGGCGAGGGCACCGAGTTCCCATCGGCGGCCGAACCGGGCGGCGAGGGCGAGCAGGATCACCGTGGCGGGCAGCGCGAAGCCGAACTTCCAAGGGTTCGTGGCGAACAGCGTGGTGTCGGGGGTGAAGCCGAGGGCCAGCCCGACGCCGAACCAGAGGCCGGCGCGAGGCGATGTCAGGACGTCGCGACCCCAGACGAACAGGCCGACGCTGAGGACGGTGCCCACGAGGAAGACCGTCCCCGGGATGACCGCGGTCGGGTCGGTCTCGTGGTCGGCGGCGTTGGCGACGCCCAGCCAGAGCCCGGCGACGGGGGCCAGCAGACCCAGTCCGACGAAGAGCGTTCCCCCGTGCTGACGGCGCAGGTGGGCCCACCAGACGGGCAGCATGACGAGCGCGACCACGAAGCCGACCTGGAGGCTCTGCGGCAGGGTGAACCTCATGCCCAGCAGCACGAGGCAGGCGGCCGCGAGGCCGCGCACCCAGACCCGCGGCTCGAGCGGCGCGTCGCGACCGTCCGGGGTGCCGAGGGGCGACGGGCGCCACGAGGAGGCGCGCGCGGCCCCTCGACGCAGGGTCGCCGAGGCCCCCTGGCCGGCTTCGGGTGGCGTCATGCGTGAACTCTAGGCGACGCCGGCGTGTGGCCGGACACCCCCGACGGGTGGCACCCGGAGGGATGCCACCCGCACGGAGGGCACCCCCACGGGGGCTGACGGGTGCTTGCCAACCGCGCATAGATGTATGAGGATTCGTTCTTGTCTTCGCCGAGGTCCCGAATCGACTCGCCGTAGCCCCGATCGCGCAAGCCCCCGTCCTGGGGGCATGCGCCGAATCCATCAGGACTCCACCTCGACGAAAGGAGCGCCGATGCTCGACGCCTCCGCGCCTCAGCTCAGCTCACCGAACCGCACCCGGACGATTCTCGGCGCCCTGACCATGGCGGCGGCCTGCGTCGCCGCCGTCCTCGTGCCCGCGACCAGCGCTTCCGCGGCCGCCACGACCGTCGCATCCGACGCCTCGGGCCGCACGGCCTCGGGAGGCTGGGGCGCGGCCGACAAGGGCGGCACCTGGACGACCTGGTCAGGGCCCACCAAGGCCACCTTCGCCGTGGGCGGAGGGGTCTCGTCCATCACCGGGCTCGTGCCCGGAGGGTCGGCGACCGCCGCGCTCGCCGGGGTCTCGGTGCAGGACGTCGAGGTGCGCGAGACCATCCGCCTGCCGCAGACGACCCGCGGGTTCTACCAGGGCTGGGAGCTGCGCCGTCAGACCGACGGTTCGGCCTACCGGGGGCGTCTCGAGCAGGGTTCGTCGGGAACGATCGCCCTCGCGATCACCAAGGTCGGCAAGTCCGGCGAGAAGGATCTCGGCCGGGTCGCCCTGCCCTCGGGCGTCACGAAGGGCTCGGCCGTCTCGGTCGCCTTCCGCGCCGTCGGCACGGGGTCGGTGAGCGTACAGGGCAAGGGCTGGGTCGCCGGCACGACCGAGCCCGGCTGGCAGCTCTCGGTCTCGGACACCGCCGCCGATCGCATCGCCAAGCCCGGCACCGTCGGGCTCTGGCAGTACTCGAGCTCGTCGAACACGACCGGGACCACGACGACCTTCGACGATCTCTCGGTCGTCGAGTCGCCACAGGCCGCCGTGCCCGTCCCGGTGCCCGTCGGTTCTGCTTCGTACGCCGTTCCCGCCGGTGCCGTCTTCGTGGCTCCGGGCGGCAACGACTCGGCGGTCGGCAGCAAGACCGCCCCGTTCCGCACCCTCGGTGCCGCCGTCGCGAAGGCCAAGGCCGGCGGGACCGTCGTCCTGCGGGCCGGCAGCTACAACGAGAGCGTCGTCGTGCCCTACAACAAGCCGCTGACGATCCAGGCCTATCCGAAGGAGGCCGTCTGGCTCGACGGATCGGTGCCCGTGTCGTCGTGGCAGCGCTCGGGTTCGGGCTGGAGCACCCCGTGGTCGTCGTTCCCGTCGTCCGCGCTGCTCGGCATCGCCGACAACCCGCGCTTCCTGTCGCCGTCGTTCCCCCTCGCAGGGCGCCCCGACCAGGTCTTCCTCGACGGTGTGCAGCTCACGCAGGTCACGCCCGACAAGCTGGCCCCCGGCACCTTCGCCCCCGACCCCGCCGGTGGACGCGTGCTGATCGGCAGCGACCCCTCGGGGCACGAGCTGCGCATCAGCAACAAACAGCAGGCCATCTGGGTGCAGGCGCCGGACACGACGCTGCAGGGCTTCGGCGTGCGCCGCTACGCGACCCTCGACTCCGACCGGGGCACGATCCGCCTCGGCAACACCGGCGCCACGGCGCAGGACCTGGTCGTCGTCGAGAACGCCATGATCGGCGTCAACCTCGAGAACAACGGCGGCACCCTGCGTCAGCTGACGGTCGAGCACAACGGCATGCTCGGCATCGGCGCCAACGCGTCCTACGACATGTCGCTGTCCGACTCGGTGGTCCGCGAGAACAACTGGCAGCGCTTCAAGGAGACGCCGGTCTCGGGTGGCGTGAAGATCACGCGGTCGCGCGGCGTGACGGTCTCGAACAACGACGTCAGCCGCAACTACAGCTCGGGCCTCTGGCTCGACGAGTCCGTGTACGACTCGAAGGTCGTGGGCAACACGGTCGTCGACAACGAGTGGACGGGCATCCAGCTCGAGCTCTCGAGCAAGGCGGTCGTCGCGGGCAACACGGTAACCGGTGGCAAGACGGGCATCCAGATCATCGGTACCGACGACGTGCGGGTCTACAACAACTCGGTCGGCGGCTTCAGCCAGTTCGGCGTGAAGGTGCTGCAAGACGAACGTCGCCAGGCCACCGCGGCCACCGGGCAGGACCGTCGTCGGCCGATCCCCGACCCCACGATGAGCTGGGTCACGGGCAAGATCACCATCGCCAACAACGCCTTCGGCAGCGGCGGCTACTACCAGGTCTACGTCCTCGACTCGAAGACCAACCGCTCGGCCGACTCGATGGGCGTCACGGTCACGGGCAACGCCTTCAACCAGCGTCGCACGACGGCCCAGGCGACGCTGGTCGGCTGGGGAGCGGGCGACAACAAGACGGTCACCCGGTTCGACACCGTGTCGGCCCTGTCCGGGAAGAACTCCGCGTGGCGCAACGTCGAGACCTCGCAGGTGCTCGACCTCGGCGGGATGACGAGCCTGCTGACCTCGTCGCTCGGCATCGTGTCGGCCCTGCCGTCCGACATCGCCGCGCTCCTCGGCCAGCCCGGGACGGCCCGACGCATCGGCGCCTTCTGACCCATCTGACGGAGCCCGGCCCCGGCCGGGCTCCGTCACCCGTCAGGAGGCGCGGGTCGGCTTCCCTGCACCGCCTACGATTGACCCCGTGATCCTGGCCATCGACACCTCAGCCGGCTCGTCCGTCGCCGTCGTCGACCGTGACGGCGGCGTCCTCTCCGAACACACGGTCGCCGACACCCGGCGTCACGCCGAGGTGATCGGCCGTCTGATCGACGACGCCCTGCGCGAGGCCGGTGTCGCCCCGGCCGAGCTCTCCGCCGTGGTCGCGGGTCGCGGCCCCGGCCCCTTCACGGGCCTGCGCGTCGGAATCGCCGCCGCCCGGGCCTTCGCGTTCGGCGCCGGCGTGCCGTGCCTGTCGGTCGGTAGTCACGACGCCGTCGCGTTCGAGCGGCTCTCGGCGGCTGCCGGTCGCTCCGTCGGCACCGCCGGCGGGCCCGTCGACTCGCTGCTCGTCGTCGTCACCGACGCCCGCCGCCGCGAGGTGGCCTACAGCTCGTGGTCGGGGCTCGACGACGACGGCCTGCCCGTGCTCGTGGCCGGCCCCGCCCTCGTGAGGCCAGCCGACCTGGACGAGGCGACCGGCGCCTCCTCGTCCTGGCCACGCACCGACCCCGACGCGACGACGGTCTCGGCGGCCGCCCTGGGCATGCTGGCCGAGCGGCTCTTCGAGCACGGTCGCGCGTTCGCCGACGCCGAGCCCCTGTACCTGCGCGAGCCCGACGTCACCCCGTCGGCCGGTCCGAAGCCGGTCAGGCGATGAGCGTGCTGCTGCGCACGGCCACCCTCGACGACCTCGACGGCATCATGGCGATCGAGACGACGACCTTCGAGAACGACGCCTGGTCGCGGGCGAGCATGACGCATGAGCTGACGGCCCCGGGCGGTCGGTATCTGGTCGCCACCGCCGAAGGCGATGACACCACCGTCATAGGTTACGCCGGCATGCTGGCGCCGAAGGGCGCGCCCGAGGCCGACATCCAGACCATCGCCGTCCTCGCGGAGCACCAGGGGAAGGGGCTCGGGCGGGCGATGCTGACCCAGCTGCTCACCGAGGCCCGTCAGGGCGGCGTGCGCGAGGTGTTCCTCGAGGTGCGCGCCGACAACCCCGGGGCACAGCACCTCTACGAGACGCTCGGTTTCGAGCAGATCGCCGTCCGCACGCGGTACTACATGCCCGACGGGGTCGACGCCGTCGTCATGCGACTGAACGTCCCGGCGGCCGTCACCGAGACCACCCCGGGCCGCGTCGAGCCGTTCGGCGACGCGCCCCTCGACGAACAGGACGTCCGCCCGTGACCGCCACCCGCGCCTCCTCGTCCGCCGTCGCCGAGCCGGCCGTCCGCGAGCCGCTCGTGCTCGGCATCGAGACCAGCTGCGACGAGACCGGCATCGGCATCGTGCGCGGCCGCACCCTGCTCGCCAACGTCATCTCGTCGTCCATGGACGAACACGCCCGCTACGGCGGCGTCGTCCCCGAGGTCGCCGCGCGCGCCCCCCCCGGGGCGCCCGACCCCGCCCCCGCCGCGGCGCTCGCCGAGGCCGGGGTGACGACGGCCGGGCTCGACGCGATCGCCGTGACGAGCGGGCCCGGGCTCGCCGGGGCGCTCATGGTCGGCGTCGGTGCGGCCAAGGCCCTCGCCCTGGCGACCGGCAAGCCCCTCTACGCCGTGAACCACCTCGTCGGCCACGTCGGGGCCGACGTGCTGCGCGACGACGGCAGCGAGCTCGAGTTGCCGACCATCGCACTGCTCGTCTCGGGCGGCCACACCTCGTTGCTGCACGTGCGCGACCTCGTCGACGACGTCGAACTGCTCGGCGAGACGATCGACGACGCCGCGGGCGAGGCGTTCGACAAGGTGGCCCGCCTGCTCGGACTGCCCTACCCCGGCGGGCCTCAGATCGACCGCGTCGCCGAGGGCGGCGACCCGAAGGCAGTCCGCTTCCCGCGGGGGCTGACCCTGCCGAAAGACCTGGCGAAGCACCGGTACGACTTCTCGTTCTCGGGGCTGAAGACGGCTGTGGCCCGGTGGGTCGAACAGCGCCGCAGCGAAGGAGGCGCGGTGCCGGTCGCCGACGTCGCCGCCAGCTTCCGCGAGGCCGTCGCCGACGTCCTGCTCACCAAAGCGCTCGCGGCCTGCGCCGACCGGGGCGTGCCCCGCCTGCTGCTCGGCGGGGGAGTCGTCGCCAACGCCCGCGTGCGCGAGCTCGCGGCCGAGCGGTGCGCGGCGGCCGGGGTCGAGCTGCGCGTGCCGCCCCTCTCGCTGTGCACCGACAACGGCGCCATGATCGCGGCGCTGGGCGCCGAGCTCGTGTCGCGGGGCCGGGCACCGTCGCCGCTCGACTTCGGGGCCGACTCGACGTTGCCGGTGACGACGGTCCAGGCCGTCTGAGCCACGGTCGGGTCCGACGAGCACGGGGTCACGGTCGGCGACCGTCCCCCGCCGATAGCATGACGGGGTTCGACCGACCGCGGCCGTCACCGGCCGAGCCCCAGACGAAGGACGTCACCGATGACCGACCAGAACCCCACGCCCTACGGCCAGCCCTCGCCGCAGAACCCCTACCAGGGGCAGCAGCCGACCCACCAGGGGCAGCCCTACGGTGGCCAGCCCGCCTACCAGGGGCAGAACGGCGCTCCCGGCCAGCGCAACACCCTCGCCCTCGTGTCGATGATCCTCGGCATCGCCGGCTTCCTGACCTCGATCACGGCCCTCGGTGCCATCGTCACCGGCCACATGGCACTGAGCCAGATCAAGAAGCGGGGCGAAGAGGGCCGCGGGATGGCCCTGACGGGTCTCATCCTCGGCTACGTCGTCGTCGCCCTGACGATCATCGGCATCATCCTGCTCGTGGTCCTCTTCGGTGCCATCGCCAGCAACCCCGGCCTCTACGACGGCAGCTACGACTCGTAGGTCGTCCTCACGTCGTCGGGCGTCGCCTCCCAGGGGCCGCTCATCACGACCCTCGCTAGCATGACGGGGTCCGCACCGGACGGTGTGGGCCCTTTCGTGTCCCGGGACGCGACCGTCACAGGCGTGACCGGCCGCTCCGGCGGCACGACCGACGCACCGCTCGCGAAAGGCAGCTGATGGCCACCGACGACACCACCCCCGAGAAGCCGTCCTCGGCGCCGACCGCGCCCTCGGCTCCGACGCCGCCCGCGGCACCCACCGCGCCCCCCGCGCGCCCGACCGAGGGGAGCGGTGCGGCCACCGCCCCGCCGCCGCTGCCGCCGACCGCCTTCCCGGGGGCCGCGTCCCAACCGCCTGCCTCGTCGCCGTACGCCGGGGCCGGAGTGTCGCCGACAGGGTCGGCACCCTACGGCGCACCCCAGGGGCCTCCGGCTCCGCAGTCCCGCCCGGGGCAGGTCCCGCCGGGTGCGCCCCAGCCGCCCCGGCCGCCTTACGGCCAGCCGGGTGTGCAGCCGCCGGCGGGGTACGGGCAGCAGGGCTACGGGCAGCAGGGCTACGGCCCGCAGCCTGGCTACGGCCAGCAGCCCGGATACGGCCAGCAGCCCGGGTACGGCCAGCCGCAGGGTCAGCAGTCGGGCTACGGCCAGCCGCAGGCTCAGCCGGGCTACGGCCAGCCGCAGGGTCAGCCGGGCTACGGCCAGCCGCAGGGTCACGGCCAGCAGCCGCAGGCTCAGCAGCCCTCCGGTCAGCCCGGTGCGCCGTACGGTCAGCAGTCGTTCGGCCAGCAGGGTCAGCCCGGTGGACAGTATGGCCAGCAGGGTCAGCCCAGTGGACAGTACGGTCAGCAGGGTCAGCAGGGCCAGCCCGGTGCCCAGTACGGCCAGCAGCCCTACGGATCGCCCTACCCGCCGTACGCCTCAGCGGGTGCTGCTCAGCCCCCTCGACTGCTCAGCCTGCTCTCGATGATCGGCTCGATCGCCGGCGTCGTGCTCGCACCCTTCACCTTCGGGCTCTCGATCGTGGCGTCCATCGCCGGCGTCGTGCTCGGGCACCTGGGCATGTCGCGTGAGCGTCACGCCCGCGGGTTCTGGCTCACCGGGCTGATCGTCGGCTACGCCGGCATCGCGTTGATCATCATCGGCTGGGTGGCCTTCGGCCTCTGGATCGCCGGCTTCTCGTCGAGTTCCGACTACTACGGCGGGTACTGACCGTCGCCTCACCTCGGTGGGGCATCGAGTGGGCAGAAGATGTCGTTCCCGCGCCGCCGGCGAACGACGTCTTCTGCCCACTCGTGCATGACGGCCGGAAGGCTCAGACCAGGCGCTCGCAGAGCAGGGCCGTGTGCCGCCCCGCGACCCGGGTCAGCACGAGGGTCGCCGACCCGGTGCCCTGCAGCGACAGGCGCTTGCGGAACGTCGCGGGGTCGACGTCGACCCCGCGCTTCTTGATCTCGAGGCGGCCGATGCCCCGCGCCCGCAGCTCGCGCTTCAGCGTCCGCTCGTCGAGCGGGAAGGTCTCGAGCACGCGGAAACCCTGCGCGAAGGGGGTGTCGACCCGCGCCTCCGTCGTCAGCCAGGCGATGTCGCGACTGATCATGCGGGCGTCGATCGACCGGGCCAGGTCGCCGATCAGGCGCGCCCGGATGACGGCACCGTCGGGCTCGTAGAGGTACTCGCCGAGGTCACCCGGGTCCACGTCGTCCGAGTCGGCGGCGGCCGTCAGCTCGGATGCCCCGGAGGCGGCGATCACCAGCGCGGACCGGCCCACCCCCGGCCGCGCGAGCGGGCCGAACCACACGCCCACCTCGACCACGTCGCGGTCGACCGAGATCCACTGGCACTCGGCGTCGGTCGGCAACAGCTCGCGGTCGACGCCCGGGCCGAGCTTGACGCCGGTGGGCAGGCGGTCGGCGAAGCCGAAGGCGACGTCGAGGCCGGGGGACCAGTCGGCCGGATCGGCGAGGCGCTTGGTGGCGCTGTGGCCGGAGGGGCGTCGCGCCGGGTCGAGGAAGACGCCCTCGACGCCCCCGAGGTCGGTCGTCTCGGCGTCCCCCTGCTCGACCCGCGACGACGGCCACGGCGCGAGGGTGTACGAGGCGACGGCCGCGGTGGCCTCGTCGCGGTCGACGGCGAGCACGTCGAGGGCGAGCGCGGCGAACGCGAGGGCGTCGCCCCCGGTGCCGCGGCCGAGGTCGGCCACGCTGCCGGTGCCCGCCGCGGCGTGGCGTCCGGCGTGGCGGGCGGCGACCGGGAGGCGCGTGGCCTGTTCGAGGCCCGCCTCGGCGAACAGCATGCGGCGCGCGAACGCGCCGACCTTGGCGGTCGCCCGGCCTCGGGGCCGGGCCTGGGTGAGCACCGCCGACGCGAGGGCGGGGGAGTGGCCCTGCTTGCGCAACGCGGCCACCGTCCCGACGACGTCGTCGCCGGTGGCTCCGCCCGTCGGCAGCGAGTCGAGCAGCCGCAGCCCCTCGGGCGAGAGGACTTCGAGCAGCGCGGAGGAATCCATGTCGTCCAGTGTGACGCACGCGGGCCGACGCGTTGGCACTCGGATTGACCGAGTGCCAGTCTCGTCCTACAGTTGTTCTGGCACTCGCCCCCGGCAAGTGCCAGCCCCCATGTTTTCGTAGCACCGAGAAAGAAGAGGTCACCCGTGTCGGTCAGCATCAAGCCGCTCGAAGATCGCATCGTCATTCGTCAGGTCGAAGCCGAGCAGACCACTGCTTCGGGTCTCGTGATCCCCGACACCGCCAAAGAGAAGCCCCAAGAGGGTGAAGTGGTGGCGGTCGGCCCGGGCCGCATCGATGACAACGGCAACCGCGTGCCGCCCGACGTCGCCACCGGCGACAAGGTCATCTACAGCAAGTACGGCGGAACCGAGGTGAAGTACGGCGGAGAAGACTTGCTCGTGCTCTCGGCTCGCGACGTCCTGGCGGGCATCGTCCGCTAGCACCCCGGCACGGCTCCGGCCGTGCCCCGCGACCCCGGGCGCCGTCCCGACGGCCCCTGCTCCGGCAGGGGCCTTCGGCGTGTGGGCGACGTGGCCGCCGGCCTCCGCTCGTCCCCAGGCGTGATCGTCCGTCGATCGATCCACGGTGGCAGGAGTGGCCGTTCCGGCGACGGGCGCAGCGACCTAGAGTCGCCTGGTGACCTCGACCCGCGCCTCCTCGTCCCCCTCCGCCCCGACCTCGGGGCTCGGCGTCGCCGGGGCCGGCGGGGCGGGCCTGGCCTACGCCCTGGGGGCCTACGGGCTCTGGGGTGTGCTGCCGGTGTACTTCCTGCTGTTGGCCCCGGCCGGCCCGTTCGAGATCGTCGCGTGGCGGGTGCTGTTCTCGCTCGTCTTCTGCGCGGTGCTGCTCGTCGTGGCGGGGGCGCTGCGCTCGTTCCTCGCTCTGCTGCGGCAGCCCCGCGTGGTGGGCACCATGGGGCTGGCGGGGGCGTTCATCGTCGTCAACTGGACGGTCTTCATCTCGGCGACGCTCAGCGGGCACGTGGTCGAGGCGGCCCTGGGGTACTTCATCAACCCGATCGTGACGGTCCTCCTCGGCGTGGTGGTGCTGCGTGAACGGCTGCGCACGACCCAGTGGGTGGCCGTCGGGCTGAGTGCCGTCGCCGTCCTCGTGATCGCGATCGGGGCGGGCAGGCCCCCGTCCATCTCGCTCGTCCTCGCGTTCTCGTTCGGGCTCTACGGCCTGGTGAAGAAGCAGGTCGGTGGTCGGGTCGACGCGGTCGGCGGGCTCACGCTCGAGACGCTGTGGATCGCACCCTTCGCGGCCGTCACCCTGATCGTGCTGCACGTGACGGGCCTCGGGGGCGGCGTCGTGCTGGGCACCGTGAGCGTCGGGCACACCCTCGCGACGATCGGCACGGGCGTGATCACGGCCGTGCCGCTGCTGCTCTTCGCCTCGGCGACGCGTCGGCTGCCCCTGACGACCGTGGGCCTGACGCAGTACGTCGCCCCCGTGCTGCAGTTCGTCGTGGGTGTCGTCGTGCTCGGAGAGCACATGTCGGCGGCGCGATGGGTCGGCTTCGAGATCGTCTGGGTCGCCTCGATCGTGCTCACCGTCGACATGGTGCGTGCGGGGCGGCGGTCACGTCGACCGGTCGCGGTGGCACCGACCGCCTAGAAGCGACCATCCCTCGCAAAGTCACGAATGGCTAACGAAACGTCACTTTGACGTCGAGAACACACGCCAGAAACATTCGACCCCTAGTTTCGGACCAATCGCGGCAGGTTCGACCGCCACCGGTCGGGCTGCACTGCCGCTGTCCACGAAAGGGTTCCACGGATGATCCGATCCAGCACCGCCCTCCGAGCACTGGCTCTCGCCGGCGCAGCCTCCGTGCTGCTCGCTGCCTGTTCGACGGCATCTCCCTCTGACGACGCCTCGTCGTCGTCGTCGGCCAAGGCCGATCCCGCCGCCAAGTGCGAGGTCGGGACGCCCAGCACCGATCCCTTCGCGATCGGCACCATGCTGCCGCTGACCGGAACCCTGGCCTACCTCGGCCCGCCCGCCATCGCGGGGGCGAACCTGGCCATCAGCGACATCAACGCCGCCGGCGGCGTGCTCGACCAACCCGCCGAGATCTCGACCAGCACCGACTCGGGCGACAGCAACGACATGACCGTGTCGAGCAACGCCGCGACGGAACTGATCGACGCCAAGGTGCCCGTCGTGCTCGGTGCCGAGTCGTCGAGCGTCACGCTCAACGTGGTCGACCAGCTCACCAGCAACTGCATCATCGAGATCTCGCCGGCCAACACGGCGAGCTCGCTCAGCGGCTACTCGTCGTACTACTACCGGACGGCTCCGCCGGACTCGGTGCAGGGTTCGGCGCTCGGCCAGCAGATCACGGCCGACGGCAACGCCAACGTCGCGTTCCTCGTCTTCAACGACACCTACGGGACGGGTCTCCGCGACTCGACGCAGAAGTCGATCGAGAGCTCGGGCGGCACCGTCGTCTACGGCGGCACCGGCAAGGGCGAGGAGTTCCCCCCCGGTCAGACCACGTTCTCGTCCGAGGTGTCCGCGGCCATCGCCGCCGAGCCCGACGCGATCGTCATCCTGGCCTTCGACGAGACCAAGTCGATCGTGCCCGAGCTCAAGAGCCAGGGCTGGGACATGAGCAAGGTCTACATGTCCGACGGCAACACGGCCGACTACAGCGCCGACTTCGAGCCCGGCACCCTCGAGGGCGCCAAGGGCACGATCCCCGGTGCCGACGCCAGTGCCGACTTCAAGTCGAAGCTCGTGGCCGGCTACCAGGCGAGCGAGGGCGGCGAGCTGGCCGACTTCTCGTACGCGGCAGAGTCGTACGACGCCGTCATCCTGACCGCCCTCGCGGCGCAGGCCGGTGGCGGCACCGACGCCGGGACGATCCAGGCCAACATGGCCGCGGTCTCCGGTGCGAACGGCGGCACCGAGTGCACCACGTACGCGGACTGCAAGACCGCGCTCGACGCCGGTGACGACATCCACTACACCGGCCCCTCGGGCATCGGACCGTTCAACGACAACAACGACCCGTCGTCCGCCTCGATCGGCGTCTACACGTTCGACGCCGACAACAAGCCCGTCTACCAGACCGGCATCGAGGGCAAGGTCGAATAACAGCACCTCGCACCACCCGGGGCCCGGCACGAGTCATCGTGCCGGGCCCTTCGGCGTGCCCGGGAGGCGCGGAGCCGGGCCCTTCGGCGTGCCCGGGAGGCGCGGTGCCGGACCGCAGGAGGGTCGCGACGTCCGCGCCCTCCGGCACCGCGCCTCCTCGTCCCCGGCCACACCGGTCGTGGGGGCCGTGCTCCGCTCCGCACCGCGTTCCGTGCACCGCACCGCGTCGAGACGGGGTGTGCTGCACGAACCGCGGTGCGCAGCCCCCGACGCCCCGGCGGGCGCACGCACGAGGCCCCGACCACGCCAGGGCGTGATCGGGGCCTCAGGGCGCCACCGGGGTCGTCAGGACGCGTCGACGTCCTTCGCCAGGGTGCCGAGGTAGAGCTCGATGACCTTGGGGTCGTCGGCCAACTCGCGGCCGGTGCCCGAGTAGGCGTTGCGGCCCTGGTCGAGGACGTAGCCGCGGTCGCAGATCTGCAGGCAGCGGCGGGCGTTCTGTTCGACCATGATCACCGAGACGCCGGCCTTGTTGATGCGGCGGGTGCGGATGAACGTCTCGTCCTGGCGCACCGGCGACAGGCCGGCGGACGGCTCGTCGAGCAGCAGCACCTTCGGGTCCATCATCAGGGCCCGGGCCATGGCGACCGACTGGCGCTCGCCGCCCGAGAGCGACCCGGCGCGCTGGCCGCGACGATCGGCGAGCACCGGGAAGAGGTCGTAGATGACCTCGAGGCGCTCGGCGAACTTGGCGGGCCGAAGGAACATGCCCATCTGCAGGTTCTCCTCGATGGTGAGCGAGGGGAACACGTTGTTGGTCTGCGGCACGAAGCCGACGCCCGCCTCGACCAGCTTGTTGGCCTTGAGGTTCGTGATGTCGGTGCCGCCGAGGGTGACCGATCCCGAGTGGATCTTGACCTGGCCGAAGAGCGCCTTGAGCAGCGTCGACTTGCCGGCGCCGTTCGGGCCGATGATGCCGATCAGCTCGCCGGGGTAGCAGACGAGGTCGCACCCGTTGAGGATGTTGACGCCCGGCAGGTAGCCGGCGACGAGGTCGGTCGCGTTCATGACCGGTTCGACGCCGACGAACTTCTCGGTGCCCGGGTGCTTGGGGGCGGTGGGGGCACCCGCGCCGTCCTGTGCCGTGCTCATCGCTTGTCTCCGCTCTGCCGTCCGTCGGACAGCTGGTCGTCGGCCGCGTTCGTGGCCTGCGGGGTCGAGGGGTCGGGGTGGCCGGGCAGGTCGCGTCCCGCGACGCCGCCGGTGGACGAGGAGGCGCTGGTCGCCTCGGCCGCGCGGGCCGCGTCCTCGCGCGCCACCTCTTCTTCGAGCTGTTCGAGCGTGGCGTCGTCGAGCAGTGAGTCGTCGCCCAGGTCGGTGTCGTGGTGCGCACCCAGGTAGGCGTCGATGACGGCCTGGTCGTCCATGACCGTGTCGGCCGGGCCCTCGGCCACGATGCGGCCCTCGGCCATGACGATCACCCAGTCCGAGATGTGGCGGACCATGTGCATGTCGTGTTCGACGAAGAGCACCGTGGTGCCGTCGTCACGGAGGCTCTGGATGTGCCCCAGCAGCGACTGCGTCAGCGCCGGGTTCACGCCGGCCATCGGCTCGTCGAGCATGATCATGGCCGGGTCGCTCATCAGGGCGCGGGCCATCTCGAGCAGCTTGCGCTGGCCGCCCGAGAGGCTGCCGGCGAAGTCGTCCTTCTTCTCGAGCAGCTTGAACCGGGCGAGGAGGTCCTCGGCCTTGGCCTCGATCTCGCGCTCGCGCTTGCGCCAGAGCGGCGCGACGATCGCGACGAAGAAGTTCTCGCCGGGCTGGTCCTTCGCACCCAGCAGCATGTTCTGCATGACCGTGAGCCGCGAGAGCGCCTTGGTCAGCTGGAACGTGCGCACCATGCCCGAGCGGGCGACCTTGGCGGCGCCGACGTTGCCCATGGCCTTGCCCTCGAACACCCACTTGGCGATGCCCGGGCCGCTGCGCTTGAACGCCGTGGGGGCCGACGAGGCCTTGTCGAAGCCGGTCAGCAGGTTGAAGAAGGTCGTCTTGCCGGCGCCGTTGGGGCCGATCAGCGCCGTGATGGCGCCGCGCTGCACCTCGACGTGGCCGACGTCGACGGCGGTCATGCCACCGAAGCGTCGGACGACGTTGTCGACCGTGAGGATCGGGTCCGGCTTGGCCGACCCCGGGGTCCGCTCGACCGTGGTGAGCTTCGAGCGCAGGACGCTGCGGTCGTAGTCGTAGCCCTCGCGGCGGGGCAGCGTGCTGCCGCTCGGGGCCGGTCCGTTGGTGGTGCTCGAGGTGTCAGACACTGAACGCCAACTCCTTCTTCTTTCCGAGGATGCCCTGTGGCCTGAAGATGATCAGCAGCATCAGGGCGATGCCGACGAGGATGTACGAGAACTGCTCGGCCTGCTGGCCGTTCATGATGTTCGACGGGATGAAGTCGCCGGCGAGGGTCCGCACCAGCAGACGGGTGACGAAGAAGAGGATCGCTCCGAGCACCGGGCCGAAGACGGTGGCCGCGCCACCGAGCAGCAGGGCCGTCCAGATGAAGAAGGTCATCGACCGTCCCATGCTGTCCGGCTGCACCGAACTCGGCAGGACGTAGATGATGCCGGCGAGCGACCCCATCAGCGCACCGAGCACGAGGGCCTGCATCTTGTACGAGTAGACGTTCTTGCCGAGGCTGCGCACGGCGTCCTCGTCCTCGCGGATGCCCTTCAGCACGCGGCCCCACGGGCTGCGGCTGAGCAGGAAGACCAGCAGGCTGAGCAGGGCGACGATGCTCCAGCCGGCGATGCGGATCCACCAGCCGTTGACGCCGTTGTTCTCGTAGGTGAACCACAGGATCGTCGTCTGTCCGTCGGGCAGGGGCGACAGGGCGGTGAAGGCCTCGCGGTACGAGGCTCCGGGGATGCCGTTCGAGCCACCGGTCGTGGTCGTCAGGATGCTCGACCGTCCCACGTACCGGATGATCTCGGCCGAACAGATGGTGACGATGGCCAGGTAGTCGCCCCGCAGCTTCAGCGTCGGCACGCCGAGGATGAGCGCGAAGACCAGCGAGCAGAGCAGCGCGATGATGACGGCGAGCCCGAGGGGCAGACCGTTGCTGATCGAGATGGCGAAGCCGTAGGCGCCGAGGAGGAGGAACGCCGCCTGGCCCATGTTGATCAGGCCGGTGAAGCCGAAGTGGATGTTCAGGCCGATCGCGGCGATGGCGAAGGCGGCCGTCGTGGGCGCGAGGGCCTCGGCGCTCAGCGCCCGCAGGAGTTCGATGAAGTACATGGTCGTGTCCCCTTAGCCCACTCGTTCTTTTCGCCCGAAGATGCCCTGTGGTCTGAACACGAGGATCAGGATCAGGATCAGCAGCGCCGTCGCGTACTTGAAGTCGCCGGGCAGCCAGATGTTGGTCAGCTCGACGATGATGCCGATGATCAGCGAGCCGACCAGGGCGCCGAAGGCCGTGCCGAGGCCGCCCAGGGTGACGGCGGCGAAGATCAGCAGCAGGATCTGCAGGCCGGTCATCCAGTTGACGCCGTTGAGCACGAGGCCGAGCATGACGCCCGACAGGCCGGCCAGGCCGGCGGCCAGCGTCCAGACCAGGCGGATGATGCGGTCGACGTCGATGCCCGAGGCCGCGGCGAGGGCCGGGTTGTCCGACACGGCGCGGGTGGCGCGTCCGGTGCGGGTCTTCAGCAGGAACAGCCCCGTTCCGACCAGCACGACCACCGAGATCGCCATCGCGACGTACGACTGGACGGTCAGGGTCACGCCGAGGAAGTCCACGGTGGTCGGGTTGTCCCGGTCGATGCGCACGGTGCCGGCGCCGTAGAAGTACTGGAAGGCGTACTGCAGGGCGATCGAGAGGCCGATGGTCACGATCATCAGCTGCGTGAGGCTGAGCCGGCGTTTCCGCAGCGGTTTCCAGATCGCGAGGTCCTGCAGGTAGCCCGTGGCCGCACAGATCACCGTGCTCAGCACCGCGGCCAGGATCAGCGGCATCCCGATCGAGGTGAACGAGTAGGCCAGCAGACCGCCGAGGGTCACCTGCTCGCCGTGCGAGAAGCTGCTGAGGCCCGTCGTGCCGTAGATCAGCGACAGGCCGATGGCGGCGAGGGCGAGCAGCAGGCCGAGTCGGATGCCCGAGGCGAACTGCTGCGCGAAGCGGTCCCAGTTGAAGCTCGACGCGGCCGCCTCGCCGCTCGTGGCGCCTTCCTCGGCGGTGAGGGCGAAGAGGGCGCTCGCCGTGGCCCCGAGGTTCACGGTCACGGTGCGCTCGGCGTTGTCGGCGTTCACCAGGAACTGGCCGTCGGGCAGGGTGTCCTGGTCGACCGTGACGGTGTAGCTGCCGGCCTCGGTCACCGCGATGCTCCATCGACCGGTGTCGTCGGTGGTCGCGGTCTGCTCGTCGCCGGTCGAGTTCGTCGCGATCACGTCGACGCCCGAGGCGGGCTCCCGCTCGCTGTCGTTGATCGTGCCCTGGATGCAGCCGGTCGTCGCGTCGGTGGTGCAGGCGGCGGCCGCGGCGTGGGCGGCCGTCGGGGCGAACGCCCCCATGAAGGTCGCCAGGAGTCCGAGCAGTACGGCGGAGGCCGTCACGATCAGGGACTGCCGCAGCCGTGGCCGCGACGCGATGGTCGTCGAGAGTCTCACAAAACCTCCTGGTGGGAAGCGCCCCGTCGAGATTCGGGCGGTCTCGTTCTGCTCCCGGGGCGTCGTCGTCGCTGACAGTAACTCCGCTGTGTGTCGAGCATGTTTCAGGTGCGAGACGGAGTGGAGTCGGTACAGAATCCCCCATGTCGAGCGAGAATCACGAATCTTCCGTGTGTCGGATCGGTAACGGTGCCGTTCCGTCGCGTCCCCGGGGGGCCGCTCCGCGCCTCCTCGTCGTCCGCGAGGGACGCGCCCGACAGGAATGCAGGAGGCGCGGGCTGGGTTAATATCGACTACCGGACTCGACGGCGAACCGGTGCCAACCCACCCACCCTCATCTCGCTCCTTCGAAGGGGACTCATGGACCAGCCGGACCCGTTCGGATTCATCGGACTCACCTACGACGACGTCATGCTGCTTCCGGGCCGCACCGACGTCATCCCGAGCGAGACCGACACCTCGTCGCAGCTCACCAAGCGCATCCGGGTCGCGGTGCCGTTGCTCTCGGCCGCGATGGACACCGTGACCGAGTCGCGCATGGCCATCGCCATGGCACGCCAGGGCGGCATCGGCATCATCCACCGCAACCTCTCGATCTCCGACCAGGCCGCGCACGTCGACAAGGTCAAGCGCAGCGAGTCGGGCATGATCACCAACCCCGTCACGACGACGCCCGACGCCACGGTGGCCGAGGTCGACGCGCTCTGCGGGCAGTTCCGCGTCTCGGGTCTGCCGGTCGTCGAGGGCGACGGCACGCTGGTCGGCATCATCACCAACCGCGACATGCGCTTCGTCTCGCCGTTCGAGATGTCGACGACGCTCGTCCGCGACGTCATGACGAAGGCCCCGCTGATCACCGCACCCGAGGGCGTCGACCCCGACTCGGCGATCGCCATCTTCGCGCAGCACAAGATCGAGAAGCTGCCCCTGGTCGACGAGGCCGGGCACCTGCGCGGCCTCATCACCGTCAAGGACTTCGACAAGAGCGAGAAGTACCCCGACGCCACGAAGGACGACGAGGGCCGCCTGCGGGTCGGCGCCGCGATCGGCTTCTTCGGCGACGCGTGGGAGCGCGCCGGCGCCCTGCGCGACGCCGGCGTCGACGTGCTCGTGGTCGACACCGCCAACGGCGAGAGCTCGGGCGAGCTCGACATGATCCGTCGCATCAAGGCCGACCCGAGCTTCGCGCACATCGACGTGATCGGCGGCAACGTCGCCACGCGCAGCGGTGCCCAGGCCCTGATCGAGGCCGGCGCCGACGCCATCAAGGTCGGCGTGGGGCCGGGCTCCATCTGCACCACCCGCGTCGTCGCGGGCGTGGGCGTGCCCCAGGTCACGGCCGTCTACGAAGCCTCCCTCGCCGCGCGCGAGGCCGGCGTCCCGGTCATCGCCGACGGCGGGCTGCAGTACTCGGGCGACATCGCCAAGGCCCTGGTGGCCGGCGCCGACACGGTCATGTTGGGCTCGCTGCTCGCAGGCTGCGACGAGAGCCCGGGCGACCTGGTCTTCGTGGGCGGCAAGCAGTTCAAGAACTACCGCGGCATGGGCTCGCTGGGCGCGATGCAGACCCGCGGCAAGAACACGTCCTACTCGAAAGACCGGTACTTCCAGGCGGACGTGCCGAGCGACGACAAGCTCATCCCCGAGGGCGTCGAGGGCCAGGTGCCCTATCGCGGCGCGCTCAACAACGTCGTGTACCAGCTCAGCGGCGGACTGCGTCAGTCGATGTTCTACGTCGGCGGGCGCACCGTGGCCGAGCTCAAGGCCAAGGGCAAGTTCGTCCGCATCACCGCGGCCGGCCTGAAAGAGAGCCACCCGCACGACCTCCAGATGGTCGTCGAGGCCCCGAACTACCGCCGGTGAGCCGCCGGGCCGGGGGTGCGACCCCCGGCTCCGGTAGGGTGGCACGGTGACTGAGGTAGAGATCGGCGTCTCCAAGCGAGCCCGCCGCGCGTACGCGTTCGACGACATCGCCATCGTTCCGAGCCGGCGTACGCGCGACCCGCGCGACGTCTCGGTCGGCTGGTCGATCGACGCGTTCCAGTTCGAGTCGCCGGTCATCGCCGCGCCGATGGACTCGGTGGTCAGTCCTGCCACGGCCATCCGCATCGGCCAGCTCGGCGGCCTCGGCGTCCTCGACCTCGAGGGCGTCTGGACGCGGTACGACGACCCCGAACAGGTCCTCGCCGAGATCCGCGAGCTCTCCGACGACGACTCGGTCGCCCGCATGCAAGAGATCTACAGCGAGCCGATCAAGCCCGAGCTCGTCCGCGACCGCCTCGCCGAGATCCGGGCAGCCGGGGTCACCGTCGCCGGTGCCCTCAGCCCGCAACGCACCCAAGACCTCTACCAGACGGTCGTCGACGCCGGTGTCGACCTCTTCGTCATCCGGGGCACGACGGTCAGCGCCGAGCACGTCTCGAAGAGCAGCGAGCCGCTCAACCTCAAGAAGTTCATCTACGAGCTCGACGTCCCCGTCATCGTCGGCGGGGCCTCGACCTACACGGCCGCGCTGCACCTGATGCGCACCGGTGCCGCGGGCGTCCTCGTCGGATTCGGGGGCGGCGCCGCCAGCACGACCCGCGCCTCCTTGGGCATCCACGCACCGATGGCGAGCGCCGTGGCCGACGTGGCGGGCGCACGCCGCGACTACCTCGACGAGTCGGGCGGGCGTTACGTGCACGTCATCGCCGACGGGGGCCTCGGCACCTCGGGCGACCTGGTCAAGGCCATCGCCTGCGGTGCGGACGCCGTCATGCTCGGTGCCGCGCTGGCCCGGGCCGACGACGTGCCCGGTGGCGGCTACCACTGGGGCGCCGAGGCGCACCACCCCGAGCTGCCCCGCGGTCGCCGCATGCAGGTCGGCACGATCGGCTCGCTCGAGAAGATCCTCTACGGCCCGGCCACGACGGTCGACGGCACGTCGAACATCATGGGTGCGCTGCGACGCTCGATGGCGACCACGGGTTACAGCGACCTGAAAGAGTTCCAGCGCGTCGAAGTGGTTGTGGCCCCCTACCAGCCTCACTAGCGTTTGATGGGGTGGTCCGGTCGAGAGGCCGGGCCGACCGAATCCAACGATGGAGGCTCGCATGGCCAAGTCCGCGTCCGTTTCGCTCTCCACGAAGCTCGGCCCCGACGAACGGGCCGCAGCCGTCGAAGCACTGAAGACGAAAGAACTCGACATCCTCGTGATCGGGGGTGGCATCGTCGGTGCGGGTTCCGCGCTCGACGCGGTGACCCGGGGGTTGAGCGTCGGCATCGTCGAGGCCCGCGACTGGGGTTCGGGCACGTCGAGCCGCTCGTCGAAGCTCGTGCACGGGGGCATCCGCTACCTCGAGCAGCTTAACTTCCGGCTCGT
Source organism: Frigoribacterium sp. RIT-PI-h (assembly GCF_001297205.1). Taxonomy (NCBI): domain Bacteria; kingdom Bacillati; phylum Actinomycetota; class Actinomycetes; order Micrococcales; family Microbacteriaceae; genus Frigoribacterium; species Frigoribacterium sp. RIT-PI-h. The sequence goes on from NZ_LHOZ01000113.1 coordinate 21,001, forward strand.
CCGCGAGGCCCTGATCGAGCGCGGCCTGCTGCTGCAGCGTCTCGCGCCGCACCTGGTCAAGCCCGTGCGGTTCCTCTACCCCCTGAGCAAGCCGATCTACGAGCGGTTCTACATCGGTGCCGGCATGGCGCTCTACGACATCTTCAGCTGGACCGGAGGCCGCCCGCCCGGCGTGCCCCACCACCGCCACCTCAGCAAGACGCAGGTGCTGCGCGCCATCCCGAGCCTGTCCAAGGACGCGGTCGTCGGTGGCCTCACCTACTACGACGCCCAGGTCGACGACGCCCGCTACGTCTCGTCGCTGGTGCGCACCGCGTCGAGCTACGGCGCCCACGCCGCGAGCCGCATCCGGGTCGAGGGCTTCGTCAAGGTCGGCGAGCGGGTCGTCGGGGTCAAGGCCCACGACTACCAGACCGGCGAGCACTTCGAGATCCGGGCCAAGCAGGTCGTCAACGCGACCGGCGTCTGGACGGACGACACGCAGGCGATGGTCGGCGAGCGGGGACAGTTCAAGGTGCGGGCGTCGAAGGGCGTGCACCTCGTGGTGCCGCGCGACCGCATCCACTCCGACATGGGCATGATCTTCCGCACCGAGAAGAGCGTCCTGTTCGTCATCCCGTGGGGTCGTCACTGGCTCGTCGGCACGACCGACACCGACTGGGACCTCGACAAGGCCCACCCCGCGGCGACGGCGGCCGACATCGACTACATCCTCGAGCACGTGAACAAGGTCATGGCCGTGCCGCTCACCCGTGCCGACGTCGAGGGCGTCTACGCCGGTCTGCGTCCGCTGCTGGCGGGCGAGTCCGACCAGACGTCGAAGCTGTCGCGTGAGCACATCGTCGCCCACACCGTGCCGGGCCTCGTCGTCGTGGCCGGTGGCAAGTGGACCACCTACCGGGTCATGGCCGAGGACGCCATCGACGAGGCCGTCGCGGCCCTCGACGGGCGCATCCCGTCGAGCACGACGATGGAGATCCCGCTGATCGGCGCCGAGGGGTACCACGCGGCGTGGAACAAACGCGGCAAGATCGCCAAGGCCTTCGGCGTGCACAAGGTGCGCATCGAGCACCTGCTCAACCGCTACGGCACCACGACGGACGAGATCCTCGACCTCATCCGTGACGACCCCTCGCTCGCCGAGCCCCTCCCCGGCGCGGACGACTACATCCGGGCCGAGGTCGTCTACGCCGCGAGCCACGAGAGCGCCCTTCACCTCGAGGACGTCCTGGCGCGTCGCACGCGCATCTCGATCGAGGCGTGGGACCGCGGTGAGTCCGCCGCCCCCGTCGCCGCCAAGCTCATGGCCGGCGTGCTCGGCTGGAGCGACGACGAGGCCGAGGCCGAGGTCGCGAACTACCTCAAGCGCGTCGCGGCCGAGCGGGCGAGCCAGCTCGAGCCCGACGACGAGTCGGCCGACCGCGTCCGCCTCGAGGCGCCCGACATCACTTTCGGCTTCGACGAGGACGACATGGTCGTCGCCGGTGCCGACCAAGGAGGCGCACCCAAGCCGGGCGAGAAGGTCACCGAGCCCGCGGGCACGCCGGGCGACGACACCTCGGCGGGCAGCCCGGGCGGTCGGCAGGGCTGACCCCGGGTCGCTCGCGCGACCACCTGCAGGAGGCGCGGTGCCGGTTCGACCGGCACCGCGCCTCCCGCGGTGGAGCTCGGGGGATCGCCAAGCGATCCGCGACCCCAGCGCCGAGGGAGCCTGCGACCGAGGGTCGGCTTCGGTCGTGCGAGTCGGGAACAACATGCTGCCAGGCGACGTTCTCCCCAGCACGAGCAGCCCGGCTGCCGCGGCCGAACCCGCCGCTAGGCTGAGACGACTGCCCCCGAGTCCACTGGAGACGAACCATGGTTGACGTGCGTCGAGTCAAGCTCCCCGGCGTGGGTGTGCTGCACACCTTCATCACCGACGACGGCGGCAAGTGCGGTGTGATCACGCACCGTTCGGGTCACAGCGACCTCATCACGTTCAGCGACGACGTCGACGGCGACCACGTCAAGAAGGTCTCGCTGCGTCTCAGCGAAGACGAAGCCCACACGCTCGCCGAACTGCTCGGCGGCACGCGCATCACCGAGTCCCTGTCGGCCCTCGACCAGATCCCCGGCCTCAGCATCGACTGGTTCACGGTCGACTACGACGACCACATCGCCGGGCAGCCGCTCGGCGACCTCGGCGCCAAGGGCGTCGTCGGCCTGACCGTCGTCGCGGTCGTCCGCGGCGACGCGGCCAACCCGGCACCGTCGGGCGACTTCAAGGTGTTCCCCGGCGACACGCTCGTCGTGGCCGGTTCGCCCGAGAAGGTCGCCAAGGCGTTCTCGTTCTACCGCACGGGCGAGCTCAAGCACCGCTCGCCGGTCGACGCGCCGCCCGGGGGCTAGGCCGATGCACCTGGGTGAAGAGCTGATCGTCCTCGGCATCCTGCTGCTGATCGCGTACGTGCTCGGCCGCGCCGGCAAGCTGATCGGCCTGCCGTCGATCCCGATCTACATGATCGTGGGCCTGCTCGCCAGCACGAACACGGGGTGGTTCCCGCTCAGCTTCGAGTCCGACAACATCGAGCTGATCGCCATCTTCGGGCTGATCCTGCTGCTGTTCAACCTCGGCCTCGAGTTCGATCAAGACGAGTTCTTCTCGAACGCCGGGCGGTTGATCGTCTCGGGTGGCAGCTACATCGCCATCAACATGGGCGTCGGCCTGATCTTCGGCTTCATGCTCGGCTGGGGCACCCGCGAGGCGCTGATCATCGCGGGCATGACGGCGACGTCGTCGAGCGCGATCGTCACCAAGCTGCTGATCGAGCTGAACCGCCTGGCCAACCGCGAGACGCCGATGATCCTCGGCGTCACGGTCGTCGAAGACATCTTCATCGCCATCTACCTCGCCATCGTGTCGGTCGTGCTCAGCGGCGAGACCGACCCCGGGCCGGTGATCCTCAAGCTCGGCATCGCCTTCGCGTTCCTCGTCGTGATGTTCAGCGTGGCCCGATGGGGCGGCCGCGTCGTGTCGAGGCTCATGCGTACCCGCGACGACGAACTCTTCACCGTGCTCTTCTTCGGCCTGGCCGTGCTGTTCGCCGGCCTCGGCGAGGTGCTCGGCGTGACCGACGCGATCGGCGCCTTCCTCATCGGGTTGATCATCGGGGCGACGAAGTTCCGCAACCGGGTCGAACAGTTCGCGCTGCCCATGCGCGACGTCTTCGGAGCGTTCTTCTTCCTGAACTTCGGTCTCGGGCTGAACCCGGCCCTCTTCCCGAGCGTGCTCGGCCCGGTCGCCATCGCGGTCGGCATGACCGTGCTGTTGAACGTCGGCGCGGGGCAGTTCGTCGCCTGGCTGAACAAGCTGGGGCCGCAAGCGGGCATCAACACGACGGTGATCCTGGTCAACCGGGGCGAGTTCGCGCTCATCCTGGCGACGCTGTCCGCCGGCGCGGGTCTCGACGAGCGGTTGCAGCCGTTCGCCGGTCTCTACGTGCTGATCATGGCGGTGCTCGGCCCCGTGCTCGCCTCGAACAGCGAGCGCATCGGCTCGGTGCTGCTGCGGTCGCGCAAGAAGGCCGAGCGCGCCGAGGCCGAGGCCCGTCGCCTCGAACGCGAGGCACGCAGCGGTGACGAGATCGCCCTGATGGAGGCCGCGCTCGCCGGCGACGACCTCGACCAGACCGAGGTCACCGAGGACGACGACGAGCGCGAGACCGAGCGGGTCCGGGCCGTGACGGCACGAGCTGCCGCAGGGCGGGGCGCCGCGGGCCGTCACGGCGCCGAGGGTGACGACATCGACGGCAGCGACGACGACCTGGACGACCTCGACGCGATGGACGCCGACGAGGCCCGGATCTGGGCCGAGCAGGCCGGTCAGCAGAGCGACCAGCGGGCCACGCGCCGACGCGACCCCGAGTACTGATCCGGGCCCTGCCGTCCCAGCGGGTTCGTGGGCGACGGGAGGTACGATCGCCTCCGTGACCCAGACCGAGCAGCGCCCCGCCCTCCTCGGCGTCGACGGCGAGCCGCTGCCCGCGACCATGTGGCACGTCGCCCGTCGGCCCCGGTGGATCGCCCTGCTCGGCCTCGCCCTGGTCGTGGCGGCGATCTTCGCCTGGCTCGGTCACTGGCAGATCGAGCGCAGCGTCGAGAGCGTGCAGGTCGTCAACCCCGAGACCGAGACCAGCAAGGTGCTGTCGTCCGTCGCCACCCCGCAGACGCCCTTCGCCGACTCGCTCGGCGCCCAGCGCGTGTCCGTCACCGGCGAGTTCGACCCCGACGACTTCGCCGTCGTCGGTGACCGTGTCAACGGTGGCGAGACCGGCTACTGGCTGATCGGCCGCTTCGTCGACGAGGCCAACGGCGCCTCGCTGCCCGTGGGGCTCGGCTGGTCCGCGACCCGCGAGGGTGCCGAGGCCGCCGAGCCGTCCGTGGCCGCGACCTCGACCGTCACGGTCGAGGGCCGCTACTTCCCGTCCGAGTCGCCGACCGAGAGCGACTTCGAGAGCGGAGCGCAGACCGTCGTCTCGGTGGCCGCCCTGATCAACGAATGGCCCGGCTTCGACGGCCAGGTCTACGGCGGCTACGTCGTCTCCGACGCCGCGCCCGCCTCGCTGAGCGAGATCGACTCCGCTCCGCCGGCCTCCGACGTGCAGTTCAACTGGCTCAACGTCTTCTACGCGATCGAGTGGGTCGTCTTCGCCGGCTTCGCCGTGTTCCTCTGGTTCCGGCTCGTCCGTGACGCGTTCGAGCGTGAGCACGAAGAAGCCGAGGAGGCGCGGGCCGAGGCGGACGCGCGCGGCGCGACCCAGCCGACCCGCGCCTCCCGACCCCCCGCGTCCCGGCCCCGGCAGGGCGGTGGGTCGGCCTCGTTCGACATCGACAGGTGCCGTCCTGGCGCGTCGACGGGCGCGGCTAGAATCGTGCCCATGCCTTTGAAGCCCCGGCAACGCGACATCCCGAAGATCCTGGGTGCCGTCAGGTTCTACAAGATCTCGGCGTACGTGACCGGCGTCATGTTGCTGCTGCTCATCTTCGAGATGGTGTTCAAGTACACGCCGCTGCAGCTCGAGATGCAGCTCGGCGGTCAGGGCGGGTTCCTCGTGCCGGTGGACTCGACCACGGGGTTCAACCTGTCGACCGCGATCCTCATCGCCCACGGCTGGCTCTACGTCGTCTACCTCTTCGCCGACTTCCGCCTCTGGAGCCTCATGAGGTGGCCGTTCTCGCGGTTCTTCCTCATCGCGCTCGGCGGTGTCGTGCCCCTGCTCTCGTTCTTCGTCGAGAGCCACATGACCAAGCTCGCGACGCGGCAGTACGAAGCCCTGACCGCCGAGACCACCCCCACGACCGAGGGAGCCCCCGCGTGACCGACGCACCCGAGACCGCCGAGGCGTCGGCGACGACCGCCGCCACGGCACCCGCACCGGCCGAGCGCGCGCCCGAGACCGCCCAGAGCCCCGTGCTCGTGGTCGACTTCGGCGCCCAGTACGCGCAGCTGATCGCCCGCCGCGTGCGCGAGGCCAACGTGTACAGCGAGATCGTTCCGCACACGATCACCGCGGCCGAGATCGCCGAGAAGAACCCCGTGGGCATCGTGCTCAGCGGGGGGCCGTCGAGCGTCTACGAAGAGGGCGCGCCGAGCATCGACGCGGGCATCTTCGACCTCGACATCCCCGTGCTGGGCATCTGCTACGGCTTCCAGGCGATGGCCAAGGCGCTCGGCGGCGAGGTCTCGCAGACGGGCCAGCGCGAGTACGGCGCCACCGACGTCACGCTCGCCGAGGGCGACAGCACGCTGCTGTCGGGCCAGCCGACCTCGCAGACGACGTGGATGAGCCACGGCGACTCGGTGTCGAAGGCCCCCGAGGGCTTCGACGTCCTGGCTTCGAGCGCGTCGACCCCCGTCGCCGCGTTCTCGAGCGACGCCCGCAAGCTCTACGGCGTGCAGTGGCACCCCGAGGTCAAGCACTCGTCGTACGGCCAGGCCGTGCTCGAGAACTTCCTGCACCGTGCCGCCGGCATCCCCGCCGACTGGAACAGCGGCAACGTCATCGCCGAGCAGGTCGCCCGCATCCGCGAGCAGGTCGGTGACGCGCGCGTCATCTGCGGCCTGTCGGGTGGCGTCGACTCGGCCGTCGCCGCCGCGATCGTGCACGAGGCCGTCGGCGACCAGCTGATCTGTGTCTTCGTGGACCACGGTCTGCTGCGGGCCGACGAGCGTCGCCAGGTCGAAGAGGACTACGTCGCCTCGACCGGCGTGCGACTCGTCACGATCGACGCCGAGCAGCAGTTCCTCGACGCCCTCGCCGGGGTGACCGACCCCGAGCAGAAGCGCAAGATCATCGGCCGCGAGTTCATCCGCAGCTTCGAAGCGGCCGCCGAGGCGCTCGTGCTCGAGGCCGCCGCCGAGGGCGACTCTGCCGTGAAGTTCCTCGTGCAGGGCACGCTCTACCCCGACGTCGTCGAGAGCGGCGGCGGCACGGGCACGGCGAACATCAAGAGTCACCACAACGTGGGCGGGCTGCCCGAAGACCTGCAGTTCGAGCTCGTCGAGCCGCTGCGCACCCTCTTTAAGGACGAGGTGCGGGCGATCGGCCGCGAGCTCGGCCTGCCCGAGGTCATCGTCGGTCGCCAGCCGTTCCCCGGCCCGGGGCTCGGCATCCGCATCGTGGGCGAGGTCACGCACGAGCGTCTCGAGCTGCTGCGTGCGGCGGATGCCATCGCGCGGGCCGAGCTGACCGCGGCCGGCCTGGACGACGAGATCTGGCAGTGCCCCGTGGTGCTGCTCGCCGACGTCCGTTCGGTGGGCGTGCAGGGCGACGGTCGCACGTACGGTCACCCCATCGTGTTGCGCCCGGTGTCGTCGGAAGACGCCATGACGGCCGACTGGACGCGTCTGCCCTACGACGTGCTGGCCCGCATCTCGAACCGCATCACGAACGAGGTCGACGGCGTCAACCGCGTCGTGCTCGACGTCACGTCGAAGCCCCCGGGAACGATCGAATGGGAATGAGGCGCAGCCTCATTCTGGCGGCGCTCTGCGCCGTCAGTGCCCACCAGTAGCCGCGAACGTGGAGTGAGGGAGACCTCCCGCGAAGCGCAGTGACGCGAAGCCCCCTCCGGCAGACATCTGCCCGAGGGGGTTTTGCTGTGTCCCAGGGGTTTCGTCGTCTCCGAGGGGGTCTCGTCGTTCCCTGATCAGTGATGGTTCAGCGAGTGGGCAGAACACGCTCCTCATCCGCGCATGAACAGCACCGCTTGCCCACTCGGCCGTCGGTCTCCACACACAGAAGCGGGGCCCGTCCCTCTCGGAACGAGCCCCGCTTCGGGGTGGTGCTGGTGTCGCCCTGGTGGCTAGTCGCTGCCCCGCAGGATGGCGAGCATGCGCAGGATCTCGACGTAGAGCCAGATGACGGTCATGACGATGCCGAAGGCCGCCGACCAGGCGTAGATGCGGGGCGCACCGCGCTCGACACCGGTCTTGACCTGGTCGAAGTCGAGGACGAGCGAGTACGCCGCCATGATCACGACGAGGATGCCGAGGATGAAACCGAGGGGGATGCCCGCGATCTCCATGCCTCGAAGGCCCCAGGGGTTGGTGTTGGCACCAAAGACCATCAGGCCGAGGTTCAGCAACGAGAAGACGCCGTAGCCGATCATCGCGATCATGAAGACCTTGGTGGCCTTGGCCGACGCGCGGATCTTGCCGCTCTTGAAGAGCAGCAGGGTCGTGACGAAGACGGCCACGGTGCCGATCAGGGCCTGGGTGACGATGCCGTCCCACTGGCTCTCGAAGATCGACGAGATGCCACCGACGAACAGACCCTGAGCCGCCGAGTAGGCGAGCACGAGGCCGGGGGACGGCTTCTTCTTGAAGATGTTCACGAGCGCCAGCACGAAGCCGGCGATGGCACCGACGAAGGCGAGGGCCGGGACGAACCAACCCACGGCGGCGAAGACGAGGACGACGCCGAACGCGAGCAGCGTCTTCGAGATCGTGTCTTCGTACGTCATGCGGTCGGTCTGCGTGGGGCCGGCGGCGGGCTGCGAGTAGAGCTGCTGCAGCTGTTCGGCGGTCATGCCGTTGTACTCGACCGGCTGGGCTGCGCCCTGCTGCTGACGGATGACGGGCCCGCCGTTCTTCGAGAAGGCCGGCGACTGACTGAAGCCGGGATTCGAGAATGCCAAGGGGTTCCTCTTCTGATCGCTAGGGATGTGTGGACCGCCCACGTAGGTTCACGAAGGCGTTTCCGTACAGATGAGGCTAACGCCTGTCGTGCAACGAATGGCTGAAGATCTGCCTGATGAGAGCCGCATTCTCGCAGGGCGAACGTGCATGCCGTGCATCTTTTGCGTCTGCGGTGGGTGAGACGCCTCGTCCCCAGGGGCCGCGCCTCCTCGGCTCTCCCCAGGCGGTCGGGCGGCTCGGGCCCTGCACGGGGACGCCGGTTAGCGTGGCCGGGTGTCCACCTCGCCTCTCGTCATCGCCCACCGCGGCGCCAGCGGTCACCGACCCGAGCACGGCGAAGACGCCTACCGGCTCGCGATCGAGCTCGGGGCGGACGCCATCGAGCCCGACCTGGTCGCGTCGAGTGACGGCGTCCTCGTCCTGCGGCACGAGAACGAGATCTCGGGCACGACCGACGTCGCCGAGCACGAGGAGTTCCGACACCGGCGCACGACCAAGACGATCGACGGCACGAAGGTCACCGGCTGGTTCACCGAGGACTTCACCTGGGACGAGCTCAGCACGCTGCGAATCCGTGAACGGCTGCCCGAGCTGCGGCCCGAGAGTGCCGCGCACGACGGCGAGGGGCGCATCCAGCGGCTGGGTGACCTGCTCGACCTGCTCGACGCGGCCGATCGCCCGGTCGGGCTCGTGGCCGAGGTCAAGCACGCGACCTACTTCGACTCCATCGGCCTGCCGCTCGGCGAGCTGCTCGCCGACGAGTTGCGGCAGCGGCGGTGGGTCGACGACCCCCGGCTGACCATCGAGTCGTTCGAGCAGACCGTGCTCGGTCGGCTGGCCGACCAGCGACTCGGGGCCCGGCTCGTCTACCTGCTCGAGAAGGCCGGCGTCGCGGCCGACCTGGTCGCAGCGGGCAGATCGTCGGTGGGCTATCGCGACCAGCTGCACGCCGAGTCGCTCGAGTCGTTCGTCGACGCGGGGCTGCACGGCGTCAGCCTCGACAAGCACACGCTCGTCGACGCCCGGGGGGTGACCGACGGCCGGGTCGTCGACCGGGCGCACGCGGCCGGCCTCGACGTCTTCACCTGGACGCTCCGTGCCGAGAACGCGTTCCTGGCCAAGGCCAACCGCGGCCCCGGCGGCAAGGCCGCCTTCGGTGACTGGCGGGCCGAGTTCACCTCGCTCATGGCGCTCGGCGTCGACGGAGTCTTCGCCGACCAGCCCGAGCTCGCCGAGGAGGCGGGGGTCGCCCTCGCGTCCCGCTGACCTCGCTCGACATCGAGGGGCTCCTCATATCGAGGGACAACAGTGAAGTCTCAGGCACCAGGTTGGATCTACACGGGCCGAGGCAGTTATGGAGCTACGTGAGCCTGCGTGCCTTACTTTGATCGCGGTCCGCATTGTGAGAGCTCGTCAAGTATCCTGGGCTAGTTGACGGCTGAGGGGGAGCAATGGAAATCTTGTATGTAACTCACTTCAAGGTGACGCTTCGCGAAGATATCGCCGATGGCCCGACGGCGATGGATAGGCTCGTCGGCCACGCTGCCCACTGGCTTGTAGAGAAGACGACTACGAAGCCGGATGAGATCGACCTGACCCAGGATGGGTCTTTCTTGCGTTCCAATGGAGGAGCGTCAGGGTGGGAATTGCTCCGCGTCGGAGGTGATCAGGCGCTCAAAATCGTTACCCGCCAGCCAGCCAGCGGGGGCACAATTTTTGAATCTCGCATAACTCTCGCGAATGTGGGAGGAAACGCTACCGCTCGTGTATCGCTGGGACGTGAATCCACGGCGCCTGGGTTGTTTCCTGCACCAGCGCCCGCCATTCGGCAGCCGACCTTTGTTCTTGAGCTTGCTTCAGATGATCATCTTTCTCTGGCGGCTGAGGGAGCAGTTCAAGATGGCCGCTATCTGCTTGTGCAATCGGACGCCGAGGCTAGGGCCGTTTCGCAAGCACTGCAGAACCCAAGCCGCATACCCATCATCGTTATGCATCCTCAGGGCCAGGCTCAGTGGGACGCCGCGAAGATAATCGCAAAAAGGCTGATCGGCCTGGTTCGTGTCGTTGTGGCGGGATACAGATACACGCGTCTAATAGAGGCTGAAATTCCGAGTGTTCGTGTTCCGTTTGGTGGAGCAGTGCTCGCTTGGTCCAGGCTCTCCTCGCCGCCACTCGTCTTCGTTCGGGAAGAACTTGAGGCCCTGGGGCAGGAGGGGCTTCGAAGCCGCCTCATGGCTCTGCTCGCCGACCTGTCGGTCCGTGCGCGGGGTGCAGACGTGGGATGGGCTGCTTTGCGACAACTGGCTCTCACCGAAGGTGTCTCTCGGGCTGCCGAGGAAGCGGATCGAGCAGCCTCAGACGGCGACTTGTCTTCGCAAATCGCGGCGCTGCAGGAGCAGGCCTCAAAGCTCAAACAGCAGCTAGACGACGCGGAGTTGCTAACCAACGCTTACGCCCGAGACGCCGACGCTGCCAAGGGAGAGCTTGAAGAGGTTGAGCGCGAAAGAAACGAGCAGAGGGCTAAGGCAGATAATCTGCAAGCTCAAATACAAAAGATCAGCATCGCCGCGGATCAAGACGATATCACTTTGATTGATGATGCACCGATACTAGATTCTAAGAATGCTGAACCTACTTATCGTTTCCTCGAAGAAGCGTCCGAAGGTCGGATCACATTTACGCCTAATGCGCTGTCATCCTGGCGTAAGGCCTCGCTCTCCAATAATGAGCAGATGACGCAGGCCCTCATCGGGCTAAGCCGGTGGGCCATGGAGCAATACGGCAACGCTTCTAAACCAAAGATTGACGGCAGGCTGGATGACTGGATCGAAGCGAGTTTCGGCATAGCCGTTTCATTTCATGACTCACAAATTGAAACTCATCATAAGGCGGATGCCGCATTTCACTTCGAGGGCAAGGGTGGCTGGAACAACGTGCCCCATGTTAAGGTCACTGACGCAGTGCCCTGGCCACAGGTTGCCCGAATCCACTTTGCTCAGGACGAAACCGGGGGACGCATTATCGTCAATCACGTTGGTCACAAACTCTACAAATAGCTTGTTGGTGTCCTGCCTCCGTCGCTATCGCAACCGTTTTCCCGTATGGCATGACCGCCTGCTGAACGACGCCGGCGGGACTGTGGGACTGTGGGACCGCAATTTCACGACGGGACCGCAATCTAACGACGTACTCGCCCTTCGGCCTCCTTCATAAGCTCCAAGTTGGGTTGCGGGAGTCACCCGTGGACAGATGCTCCGTCTTCCTTTCTGCACGCCGCCGCCACGGGGCGACCTGGAGCCTTTCCGCGCATTCACGATGTCGGTGGTCGCGCCTAGACTTGCCGGGCCATGACGATCGTGCTCGAGCCCTCTGACGCTGCCGGCGGTTCCGGCGACCCCCTGACCGCCGGTCTCAACCCCCAGCAGAAAGAGGCGGTCGAGTACCGCGGGCAGTCGCTGCTGATCGTGGCCGGTGCCGGCTCGGGCAAGACCAGCGTCCTCACCCGCCGCATAGCCGGGCTGTTGGCGACTCGCGAGGCATGGCCCAGTCAGATCCTCGCCATCACGTTCACCAACAAGGCCGCGGCCGAGATGCGCGAGCGCGTGGCGCACCTCGTCGGTCAGGCCGGCGAAGGCATGTGGATCAGCACGTTCCACTCGGCGTGCGTGCGCATCCTGCGGCGCGAGGCCGAGCAGTTCGGCTTCACCAAGAGCTTCACGATCTACGACTCGGCCGACTCGAGGGCGTTGCTCAAGCGCATCTTGAAAGAGCTCGACGCCGACCAGCTCGGGCTCACCGTCAGCATGGCGTCGGGCAAGATTTCCAAGCTCAAGAACGAGCTCAGCGACGTCGAGTCGTACTCGCGCCAGATCAACATGAACGACCCGCAAGAGGTCATGTTCCTCGAGATCTTCCGGCAGTACACCCGCGAGTTGCAGCGGGCGAACGCCTTCGACTTCGACGACCTCATCGCGCAGACCGTCTACCTGTTCCGGGCCTTCCCGCACGTGGCGGCGCAGTACCAGCGGCGGTTCCGGCACATCCTGGTCGACGAGTACCAAGACACCAACCATGCCCAGTACTCGCTCATCCGCGAGCTGACCCGCCCCGTGCAGGCCGACCTCGTCGACGAGCTCGAGCGCGGCGGCCAGTTCGTCCAGTCGATGCGCGACGGCAGCGGCGGCATCCCCGGGGCGTCGCTCACCGTCGTCGGTGACTCCGACCAGTCGATCTACGCCTTCCGCGGCGCCGACATCCGCAACATCGTCGAGTTCGAACGAGACTTCCCGAACTCGAAGGTCATCCTGCTCGAGCAGAACTACCGCTCGACGCAGAACATCCTCGACGCCGCCAACGCGGTCATCTCGAACAACTTCGACCGTCAGGCCAAGAACCTCTTCACCACGGTCGGCGCCGGCAGCAAGATCGTCGGGTTCACCGGCTACACCGGTCACGACGAAGCCCAGTTCGTCGCGGACGAGATTGCGGCGCTGCACGAGTCGGGCACCGACTACAAAGACATGGCCGTCTTCTACCGCACCAACTCGCAGACGCGGGCGCTCGAAGAGATCTTCATCCGCTCGGCGATCCCGTACCGCGTGCTCGGCGGTACGAAGTTCTACGAGCGTGCCGAGATCAAGGACGCCATGGCGTACCTGATCACGGTCGCCAACCCGGCCGACCCGCTCGCCCTGCGACGCATCATGAACGTGCCCAAGCGCGGCATCGGTCCCGCGACCGAGACGGCGATGCAGCGCTGGGCCGATACCAACGAGGCGCCGCTGCGTGACGCGATGCGCAACGCCGACCAGCTCGGCCTCGGGCCGAAGGTCACCGGCGCGATCACGGGCTTGGCGAAACTGCTCGACGACGTGCAGGCCACGGCGGCGACCGCGCCCGTCCACGAGATCCTGTCGGCCCTGATCGCGGGCAGCGGCCTGGTCGAGGTGCTGCGGGCGTCGCGCGACCCGCAAGACGAGGCCCGCGCCGAGAACATCGACGAGCTCGTCGCCGTGACGAAAGAGTTCCAGAAGAACAACCCCGACGGCACGCTGCTCGACTTCCTCACCGAGGTCACGCTGGTCGCGGCCGCCGACGACCTCGACGACACGAGCGGCACCGTCTCGCTGATGACGCTGCACACCGCCAAGGGGCTCGAGTACGAGGCGGTGTTCCTCACCGGGGTCGAAGAAGACCTGTTGCCGCACCGCATGTCGGCGAACGAGCCCGGCGGCCCGTCCGAAGAGCGACGACTGTTCTACGTCGGCATCACGCGTGCTCGACAGCGGCTGTTCCTGTCGCTCGCGATGACGCGGGCGCAGTTCGGTGAGGTCAACGTGGCGATGCCGTCGCGCTACCTGCAAGAGATCCCCGTCGAGCTCATCGACTGGAAGCAGTCGCCGGGCATGGCCACCAGCCGCGGGGGCACGCAGCCGCGGGCGCTCAACGCCCGTCGCGAGGGTGGCGACGGCAACCGTGGTGCGACACCGCGGGCGTCGGGCGGCTACGGCTCGGGCAGCTATGACCGGGCCACGGCGGCGGCGAAGACCAAGCCGAAGACCGAGTGGGCGAACCGGGTCACGGGCACCGTGCGCGACAACGGCGACATGGAGCTCGAGGCGGGCGACCGCATCTCGCACGTCGACTTCGGCGAGGGTCGCGTCATGGCCGTCACCGGCATCGGCGCCCGCCGCATCGCCGAGGTGCTCTTCGACGCCGCCGGCCGCAAGAAGCTGCTGATCAAGGTCGCGCCGATCGAGAAGATTCTATGAGCGCTCGCGATGAGGGCAAGACGCCTCCCACGGGTCGCCGCTGGACAGAAACCGGGATTCTCATCGAGGAGGTAGCCCAGTTCGGCGGCGACGACTTTCTAACAAATTTAGAACCCTTTCACGCAGAGTCGACACTAAGAGATGCACGAGAGGCCGGGGCGGGTAACGACTAGGCCGACACCAACCCTGAGCCGCGTAGCGGCCAGCTCACACTAAGAGGACTGCATAGGTGGATGCGGGCAGTTTGGCTAGGGAGAACTATCGCGATAATCTCTCATGTATCCGTCTCGACATATGCGCGTATCGGAGTCATGGCTCGTAGCTCGCTCGGGGGAAAAATGCGAATAGCTCTGCTCGAAATCCAGAACTTCCGAAAGCTGCATGCTGTTCGCATAGAGGTGGAAGAGGCGACAACTTTGTTTGTTGGCGCCAACAACAGTGGGAAGACATCTGCGATGGACGCCATTCAGCTTTTTCTTGCTGAATCCAGAAGCTTTGTCGTTACCGACTTCACCCTCTCGAATCTCGAACTAGTCGACAGAGTCGGTAAATTCTGGGAGGACGAGGCTGGACTCGGCGCCACGGCGGACGACACGATGGTGATGCCCACGAAGGACAAATCTACGCCCGGCGTGAAGACGGCAGGCGAGACTGAAACGGGGCAGCCGCCAGTCGAGATGGAGGCAGATGCGGGGGAAACGGATGAGACGGCCACGGAGCCAGACTCTCCGCCAATCACGGACTCCCATTCAGCGACTAAAGAATTGATGTCAGTTCTCCCCACCCTTGACATCTGGATCATGGCTAAGGAGCAGGAGCTGTATCGCGTGGAAACACTCCTGCCGCTCTTGGAGAGCTACCAAGGAGTTGTAGGTGTTCGATTGCGCTGGGCACCCCGCGACATAGAAATGCTCAGGTCGGCGTACTTAGAGCGGCGACAATTCGTAGTGACGACCCTTGGTGCTGCGACGAATGACGACACGACCGCAAGATTGTGGCCGAGCACGCTGTCAGATTTTCTGACTCGCCAGATGTCCACGTATTTTCACGTGGAGGCCTTTAAACTCGATCCGGATAAACTCCACCCTGCTTTATCCGTCGGTGAGACGTGTGTGGGAGTGAAGGATGTTTCGGAACCGGCGGGGCCACAGGCCCTGCGACAGGGTGCAAATCCCCTCGAAGGCAATCCCCTCGGCAAGCTGATCCAGGTAGATATTGTCAATGCCCAACGGCATTTGGGGGGCGACGACCGGTCTGGACGGCTCTCACGCCAAGTAGCCACTTATTACGAACGTCATCTCGATTTTGACCGCAAGCCAGAGCCCAAGGATCTGGAGGCCATTCGAGCGACGCAAGAGGCATCTCGCCTGTTTGACCAACGGTTGTCCTCGGTATTTAAGGGACCTCTTAAGGAAATCGCCAAGATGGGCTACCCGGGTGGATCCGATCCCGAAGTAGTTATTCGAACTAGCTTGCAATTGGTGGACGGTCTATCGCACCGTTCGGTCTTGCGATACCAGGTCGGTAAGCCGGCAGGAGGCGGGGATGCCTCGTTGGAGCTGCCAGAGGGCATGAATGGTCTTGGTTACCAGAATCTAGTCCTCATGATATTCAATCTAATGCTATTCCGCGACGGTCGGCACAGGGTTGGAAAAGCGGCAGGTGGCGTTACCAGGCCGGATGTCAATCCTGAAGTACCCCCAATTCATCTGGTTCTGGTCGAGGAGCCGGAGGCGCACCTGCATGCCCAAGTTCAGCAGGTATTCATAAATCATGCTTACGCCACATTATGTGGTGATTCAGAAAGGTTGCGTCAGGATCTTGGAACGCAACTCATTGTCAGTACGCACTCGAGCCACATAGCCCACGAGGTCGACTTCTCTTCGATTCGCTATTTTAGGCGCGAAGAAAAGGTGCGTGGTCTCGTTCCATTGACCACGGTGCGCAGTCTGGCAGAAGTGTTCGGCAATAAAACTGAGAGCAGCCAGTTCGTACAGAGATACATTAAAGTCCAACACTGCAACGTCCTCTTTGCAGACGCACTGGTTCTCCTGGAGGGAGCAGCCGAACGGATACTCCTCCCGCACTTCGTGGCCAACGAGTTCCCAACATTGAATCAGGGATACATCGAGTACCTGGATATCGGCGGAGCCCATGCGCATCGTTTGAGACCGCTAGTCGAAACTCTTGGCATACCAACTCTTATCATCACCGATCTGGATGCAGGCGCCGGCACTCCACTGAAAAAAGTTTTGCCAAAAATGGGTTCTGGGCAAAGGACGATGAATACGTCGCTTAGGGACTGGCTCGAGGTTGAAGACATTGACGCGCTGGTCGGTCTGCACGGCGCAGAGAAAACTAAGGCTGCCGTTCAGGGTGGATTAGTCCATTTCGCCTTTCAAGGCGACATGGAAGTGAGTCGAGACGGCATCGCTCTGGGCGTTGCTCTGCCTTCGACCTTCGAGGACTCCCTGGCGCTGTTCAATTACGACGTGGTCGAGCGAGCGGTCGGCACCAGCTTGACCGGCGCGATAGTGAAAGCTCTGGAACTCGGCAAGCAAGGTGATCTGAATGCTGTCGTGTCTGCCCTCTTTGAGTCACTTGCACATGGAGAGAAGGCAAGATTTGCCATAGACATATTGACCATTCCGCGGGCGTCAGGACAAGTAAGGGCTCCTCTGTACATAGCAGACGGGCTGCTTTGGCTTCAGCATCAGGTTGAGCGGCTGCCTCTAGTAACGGGTCTGGCCAAGCTCGCTTCCGACACGGATGGTAGCGCCGATGTCTCTGCAAACGAGGTGTGACGTGGAAGGCGCATGCGAATTTGAGGTCGACGTAGAGGACGCTATTTCTGACTATCTAACTGGGACTCGACCGCGATCGTTTTTCTTGTACGCCGGGGCGGGAGCCGGCAAAACGTGGTCACTCGTGACTGCTTTGAAATCTGTTCGTAGCAAGAGGGGAGCCGAACTTCTAGCTAATCGCCAGCGCGTAGCGGTGGTGACCTTCACGCGAGCAGCGACTGAGGAAATTCGAAGTCGAGTCGGCGACACCAGCATCGCTGACATCTCGACGATTCACTCTTTCGCTTGGAGTTTATTGCGAGGTTTCGACGATGACCTTCGTATCTGGCTAGCAGACCACCTGACGGTGCAATTACAAGAGACCAGAGAGGCGGAGCGCAAGGGGAGGGCTGGGACCAAGGCGAGTGTTGAGCGTAAGCAGAAGATTGCGCGGTATGAAGAATCGCTCGCGCAGCTTCCTCAAATTCAGAAGTTTTCCTATAGCCCAGACCAGATTGTTCCTGGGAGGGGAGCTCTAAGTCACAGCCAGGTGCTGCAGGCCGCGGCTAGCTTCATACGAAACAAGCCGACTTTCCGAGAAATTATCGTCGGGCGGTATCCAGTTGTTCTGGTCGATGAGGCTCAGGACACCAATAAGGCCATCATGGATGGTCTTCTGGGCCTTGCCGAACGCTATGATAGACGCTTTGTGTTGGGTCTTTTTGGTGACACCATGCAACGGGTTTACCTCGATGGGAAGCCAAATCTTTTGGAAACTATTGGAGGTTGGGCGCAGCCAAAAAAAGGCCTGAACAGGAGATCGTCGAAACGGATCGTGCAACTAATCAATCAGATTCGTCTGCCAGTGGACGGCCTTGAGCAGCGCCCTCTGGATGATGCGCAGGTAGGCACGGTCCAGCTGTTCCTTACTGACGCGCCCACCGCGAATCGAGGTGCAATCGAAGAAGAAGTCATGCGTCGCATGGCGCACTTATCTGGTGATGGCGCGTGGCGCGCTCAAGAGGGTTCTGTCAAGACGTTAATTCTCGAGCACTCCATGGCAGCTGCCCGCTTGCATTTTGAAGAGTTCTTTGATGCGTTCAATGCAGACGGTGAAACTCGTTCGGCCATAACGAGTCGTGACTCCATTCAAGCTGGGCCCGTCGCGTTCCTAGGCAAGCAGGTATTGCCCTTGTGGGTCGCGCTCAAAGCCGACGACTCGTTCGCGGTAGACCAAATAATTCGCTCCTCGTCGCCCTTGTTCGATCAATCGACATCCAACGGTTCGGCACCAACGCCGACCAGCCGAGTGGCGCAGATTCGACGCGCCGTTTCAGAACTTCGTGATGTCTCTCGCGGTAACGACCCGTCGCTGGGCGCGGTCCTAGGGGTTGTCAAGGCAAACAAATTATTGGCACTTCCTGATGAACTTGACGATGCACTTGCCTCAGGAGACACCGACTTGACGGAGGGCGACACGAAGCAGGCTTCGGTCAGCAACGACTCGCTGACCGACGCATGGAGAATTGCGCTTGACGTTTCCCTCAACGAGTTCATGCGCTATTACGACTACGCAGTGGGTTCATCTCGTGTCGACACTCACCAGGGTGTGAAAGGCCTCGAATTTAGTCGCGTCATGGTTGTGTTGGACGACTCGGCTGCAAAAGGAAATTGGTTCAGCTATGAAAAATTATTCAGTGTCAAGGAGGCCAGTTCTACGGATGTAGAACATATGCGGAACGGGGAGGAGACCACGATCGACAAAACACGGCGCCTCTTGTATGTCGCGTGCAGCCGAGCGCGCTACAGCCTCGCTGTAGTCGCCTATACGGCAAGTCCGGCCCTTGCTCGGAGTGGCGCCCTGGCTGACGGAATGTTCACGTCCGACGAGATTACTGTTCTCTAGTTCACGCGTCTTCGAACTCACGCGCCCGAGCGGCGGGGATGACGTAACAATCATCGGTTGATTCGGGCGCTACGCGTTGGTGTCATGGCTACTTGTTGCGCTTCAGGCCCCATGGCGCGGCTGGACCTCTCATGCATCGACGACCGTCGGGCAGTGACCTCGGTTGTTGAGCCGAGCACGGCGCTTCTTGTGTACGCATAGAGACGGCGACCGTCGGTGGCGGATCTTGACGCGACGACGCCCCGCCGCGAGTTGCGTCGGGGGCGTCGTCAGACTGTGGCGACCGAGGTCACTCGGTCTCGTCGAGGTCGATTTCGTCGCCCTCGAGGTCGTTCGAGGCGTACTCGGGCGAGCCCTCTCGGGGTGCGCCACCGGTGGGGCCGTCGTTGCCCTCGCCGACACCGGGGAAGACCGTCTCGCCGGCGACCGCGTCGTTGGTCGCGATCTGCTCGGACTCGGCGAACTCGTCGGCCTGGTCGTAGGGCTGGTCACCCGATGCTGCGGCGGTGTTGGTGTCACTCATGATGCGTCCTTCCGAAAGCGGTGCGGGGTGATGGGGGAGCGGCTCAGGCCAGGCCGAGCTGCTGCTTAAGGCCGGCCTCGTCGGTGGCGCCCCAGCGCTCGGTGAGGAAATTCAAGACCCGCGGAGACAAAGACCCCTTACGCACTCCCGCTTCGACGAGTAGCGTCATGCCAAATCGAAAATATCGATTGGAAATGAGGGATAGATATGAACAAATCTCATCAGCTGGCCTTCCTGGGGGCGGCCAGCATGATCGTCCTAAGCGCACTAGGAGCTGGGCCCGCGAGTGCCGAAACTGCCACGACTGAGGGGCCAGTTGTTCTGCCGCCCACAACGTCATACGAGCAGGCCCTCGATTGGCTGAAGGACCACAGCGGGGAACAGACCCGCCAAAGCATCGAAGCGACCAGTGCTCTGGCTAGTCCATCGGTTCACGTCGAGGAATATGTGGACGAACAAGGACAGGTTCTCTCGGCGGTGGCAGTGAACAAAGCTTCGGCGCTTCAACGGGCCGTCTACTGGACGTCCCCGGGCTGCACAACCACCGGGGCATGCCTTACCTCCGGCGGCCGCAACCTGGGCTACAGCGGGACAGGTTCGCTAAGCGGCTCTTGGAGCGGCGTAACGCGAATCGCGGCAGGTAACGCTACAACGGGCCTGTGGCAAGGGAATGTAGTCAAGTTGGTCGTCAAAAACAAGGCTACTTCTTACCAGACGCCCGTTGGCGGAAACAAGATTGTGCGGACGCCCTAATAACTGCAAGGGCCGCCGGTCGTGTTCTTGAGGCACGGCTGGCGGCCCGTCGCATTTCTTGCGCCCCTACTTGACGAGGGGACGACTTAGTATCACTCGACCTCGTCGAGGTCGATTTCGTCGCCCTCGAGGTCGTTCGAGGCGTACTCGGGCGAGCCCTCTCGGGGTGCGCCACCGGTGGGGCCGTCGTTGCCCTCACCGACACCGGGGAAGACCGTCTCGCCGGCGACGGCGTCGTTGGTCGCGATCTGCTCGGATTCGGCGAACTCGTCGGCCTGGTCGTAGGGCTGGTCGCCCGATGCTGCGGGGGTGTTGGTGTCGCTCATGATGCGTCCTTCCGAAAGCGGTGCGTGGTGGTGGGGGAGCGGCTCAGGCCAGGCCGAGCTGCTGCTTGAGGCCGGCCTCGTCGGTGGCGCCCCAGCGCTCGACCAGCAGACCGTCCTCGTCGAAGCGGCCGACCTGGATGCCGCGCACGGTGAACGACTTGCCCGTGGGCTCGGCGCCCTGGAACGTGCCCGTGTGCGTGCCCGAGATCGTGAAGACCGCGGTGACGTTCTCGTCGTCGGCGACGAGCGTCTCGACGCCGAGGTCGGCGTCGGGGAAGGCCGCGAAGAACTCGGTCCAGAAGGCCTGGATGCCCGCGAGGCCGGCGGGTGCGTCGGGGGCCGGGTCGTGGTCGACGACGTCGGCGTGGAAGCCCTCGCCGAGGCGGTCGATCTCACGGGTGGTCAGGATCTCGCCGATGCGTTCCTGCGTGGCGAGGTTCTTCTCTTTCGACATGCGTGTCTCCGTCTTCTCGTTCTGTCGGGGTGCCTCTCGTCTACTCCCCAGGTCGTCGGTGGCCGCCGATGCTCACAGCAGACGCGACGCTCGGCGTACCCCTCGGGTCGCCCGCTAGGCTGACCGCTGGCCCATATGTCTTCATGTCGAGATGGCTCGATGTCGAGACGGATCATGGTGAGACGACGCAGCGATGCGGATTGGAAGAACAGCGTGGATCTTTTCGAGTACCAGGCCAGAGACCTGTTCGAGCAGTACGGCGTGCCCGTGTTGCCGGGCATCGTGGCCGACACCCCCGAGGAGGCGCGAGCGGCGTCCGAGAAGCTGGGTGGCGTCACCGTCGTGAAGGCCCAGGTCAAGGTCGGCGGCCGTGGCAAGGCCGGCGGCGTGAAGGTGGCGAAGACCCCGGACGACGCCGAGGCCGCAGCGAAGGACATCCTTGGGCTCGACATCAAGGGCCACGTCGTCAAGCGCGTCATGATCGCCGGTGGCGCCCAGATCGCTCAGGAGTTCTACTTCTCGGTGCTGCTCGACCGCGCCAACCGCTCGTACCTCTCGCTCTGCAGCGTCGAGGGCGGCATGGAGATCGAGCAACTCGCCGTCGAGAAGCCCGACGCCCTCGCGCGCATCGAGGTCGACCCCCGCTCGGGCATCGACCTGGCGAAGGCCACCGAGATCGCGAAGGCCGGCGGGTTCCCCGACGAGCTGATCGAGAAGGTCGCGCCCGTGCTGGTCAAGCTCTACGCCGTCTACGAGGGCGAGGACGCCACGCTCGTCGAGGTCAACCCGCTCGTCCTCACCGAGCAGGGCGACATCGTCGCCCTCGACGGCAAGGTCTCGATCGACGAGAACGCCGAGTTCCGTCACCCCGGCCACGCCGAGCTCGAGGACGCCGACGCGGCCGACCCGCTCGAGGCGAAGGCCAAGGCCGCGGGCCTCAACTACGTGAAGCTCGACGGCGAGGTCGGCATCATCGGCAACGGCGCCGGGCTCGTCATGTCGACGCTCGACGTCGTCGCCTACGCCGGCGAGGCGCACGGCGGCGTGAAGCCCGCCAACTTCCTCGACATCGGCGGCGGAGCGAGCGCCGAGGTCATGGCGGCGGGGCTCGACGTGATCCTGGGCGACGCCCAGGTCAAGAGCGTCTTCGTCAACGTCTTCGGTGGCATCACCGCCTGTGACGCGGTCGCCAACGGCATCGTCGCCGCCCTCGGCATCCTCGGCGACGCGGCCACCAAGCCGCTCGTCGTGCGACTCGACGGCAACAACGTCGACGAGGGTCGACGCATCCTGGCGGAGGCCGCGCACCCGCTGGTCACCGTCGTCGCGACCATGGACGAGGCTGCCGACAAGGCCGCCGAGCTGGCTTCGAAGTAAGGACTGCACAGAACAATGTCGATCTTCCTCAACAAGGACAGCAAGGTCATCGTCCAGGGCATCACCGGCGGCGAGGGCACCAAGCACACCGCCCTCATGCTCAAGGCCGGAACCCAGGTCGTCGGTGGCGTCAACGCCCGCAAGGCCGGCACGACCGTCACCCACGGTGACGTCGAGCTGCCCGTCTTCGGCACCGTCACCGAGGCCGTCGCCGAGACCGGCGCCGACGTCTCGATCGTCTTCGTACCGCCGGCGTTCGCCAAGGACGCCGTCGTCGAGGCCATCGAGGCCGAGGTGCCGCTCGTCGTCGTCATCACCGAGGGCATCCCGGTGCAAGACGCTGCCGAGTTCTGGGCGCTCGCCAAGGCCAAGGGTGGCACGACCCGCATCATCGGTCCGAACTGCCCCGGCATCATCACGCCGGGCGAGTCGCTGGTCGGCATCACGCCCGCCTCGATCTCGGGTTCGGGGCCCATCGGCCTGGTCTCGAAGTCGGGCACCCTGACCTACCAGATGATGTTCGAGCTGCGCGACCTCGGCTTCTCGACCGCCATCGGCATCGGCGGCGACCCGGTCATCGGCACGACGCACATCGACGCCCTCGAGGCGTTCGAGGCCGACCCCGACACCAAGGCCATCGTCATGATCGGCGAGATCGGCGGCGACGCCGAAGAGCGCGCCGCCGACTACATCAAGGCGCACGTCACCAAGCCCGTCGTCGGCTACGTCGCGGGCTTCACGGCCCCCGAGGGCAAGACGATGGGTCACGCCGGTGCGATCGTGTCCGGCTCGGCCGGCACCGCCCAGGCCAAGAAAGAGGCACTCGAGGCCGCCGGCGTCAAGGTCGGCAAGACGCCGAGCGAGACCGCGGCGCTGCTCCGTGAGGTCTTCGCCTCCCTCTAGGGGCCGACCCGCGCCTCCTCGACGGGCGTGTTCGTCACGGCCGGTCGTCCTCGGACGCCCGGTCACGACGGACACGCCCGTCGTCGTCCGTGTGGGCGCGGTGCAGGCGCGGCACGGCTGCCGACCGGTGTCGTCGTCGTGGGCGGCGGGGCAGCAGGCCGGCCCCGGTCGGCACCGGTACAGTCGCTCGCGATGAACCGCCCAGTCACCGCCCTCTTCTCCGCGCTCGAAGCCCTGCTCGTCGTGGCCATCGGCGTCGGCATCCCCCTCGTCGTGCTGACCTCGCTCTGGGCGTTCCAGTACGGCCTGCAGATCGACTGGGTCGTCTTCTGGCGAGCAGCCGTCGACTCGTGGCTCGTCGGGCACGGAGCCGACCTGACCGTCCAGCTCAGCGCCGACGCGGCCGCGGCGACGGGCATCCCCGGGGCCGACGCCCCCATCGTCGTCTCGCTGGCCGCGCTCGGCTTCGCCCTGCTCACGGTGCTGATGGGGGTCCGCGCCGGCCGCGCCGCCGCCGAGACCGCCCACCGCACGACCGGCGTGCTCGTCACGATCGGCACCTTCGCCCTGCTGTCCCTCGCCCTGGCGGCCTCGGCGCAGCACGAGCTCGCGCGCCCGTCGGTGTGGCAGGGCACCCTGCTGCCCGCGCTCGTCTACGCCGTGCCCGTCGTGGCCATGGCCGAGGTCACGCGCCGTCGACGGGGCGAGACCGCCGACCCGGTCACCGGTGCCGTCGTCGGGCTGCTGTCCCGGCTGCCCGGACAGGTGACCGGCATCGCGGCCGCCGGGCTGCGCCTCGGGACCGCGGCCGCGTCCACCGTCCTGGCCGTGTCGGCCCTGGTCGTCTCGGTGCTGATCGTGACGAACTACGCCGAGATCATCACCCTGTACGAAGGCGCGCACGGCGGGTTCCTCGGCGGACTCGCGCTGACGCTCGGTCAGCTCGCGTTGCTCCCCGACGTCGTCGTGTGGGCGGCGTCGTGGCTGGTCGGCCCCGGCTTCGCCATCGGCACCGGGTCGTCGATCTCGCCCCTCGGCACCGCCGTCGGTCCGATGCCCGCGATCCCCTTCCTCGGCGCCCTGCCCACCGCCGACCTGACGTTCGGGTTCGTCGGGCTGCTGGTGCCGGTCGTCGCCGCGTACGTCTGCGCGACGCTGCTGAGGCCGAAGCTGCAGCGGATGCTCGCCGGGCACGGTGTCGACGACATGGTCCGTCGCATCGTCGCCGCGGTCGTCGGCGGGCTCGTCGGGGGAGTGCTGCTGGGCCTGCTCGCCTGGGCGGCCTCGGGTTCGGCCGGGCCCGGGCGACTGACCGAGGTCGGACCGGACCCGCTGCTGGTCGGCGGGTTCGCGGCGCTCGAGTTCGCCGTCGCCGGTGTGCTGGCCATGGTCGTCACGCCGCCGAGGTTCGCGGGAGAGCGGGCCGCGACCACGTCGGACGGGCCCCGCACGAAGCGGCGCGACGATCCGGATGTCGACGCGACCGCGACGACCGGGCCCGTGCCCGTGGCTGCCCCGCGGCACGACGGTGACGACACCGAGCGCATCGAGGGCATCACGCGCTGACGTCGTCGTCCGGCCGACCGACCGACGACCGAGCCCCGTCTCCGCCGCCCCACGGCGCGCGTGCCCGGCCCGCTAGGCTTGCCGGGTGCTGAAGCTCGTGGTGCTCATCTCCGGTGGCGGCTCGAACCTCCGGGCGCTGCTCGAGGCCGCGAGCGACGCCGAGTACCCGGCCCGCGTGGTCGCCGTCGGCGCCGACCGCGAGGCCGACGGCTTCGAGCACGCCGAGCACTTCGGGGTGCCGACCTTCTCGGTCGCCTTCTCGAACTTCGCCGATCGTGCCGCCTGGGGTGACGAACTGCTCGCCCAGATCGAGCAGTGGCAGCCCGACCTCGTGGTGCTCAGCGGCTTCATGCGGCTCGTGCCGCCGCGGGTCGTCGCCGCCCTCGCCCCGAACCTGATCAACACGCACCCCGCCTACCTGCCCGAGTTCCCCGGGGCGCACGGCGTGCGTGACGCGCTCGCGGCCGGCGTCGAGCAGACCGGCGCCAGCGTGATCGTCGTCGACGAGGGCGTCGACAGCGGCCCGATCCTCGCGCAACGCCGCATCCCGGTGCTGCCCGGCGACGACGAGTCGTCGCTGCACGACCGCATCAAGGTCGTCGAGCGCGAACTGCTCGTCCAGACCGTGCTCGACATCGCCAACGGAACGACCACTCTCGAACAGGAGCCCACCGCATGAGCGGCCACGCCATCGATCCCAGCCTCTACCGCGACCGTGACGCCGTGCCCGTGCGACGGGCGCTGATCAGCGTCAGCGACAAGACGGGCCTGCTCGACCTGGCCGCCGCCCTGTCGGCCTCCGGCGTCGAGATCGTGTCGACCGGCTCGACCGCCCAGACCATCCGCGACGCCGGCCACGCCGTCACCGACGTCAGCAGCGTCACCGGGTTCCCCGAGTCGCTCGACGGTCGCGTCAAGACCCTGCACCCCGCGGTGCACGCCGGCATCCTCGCCGACCTGCGGCTCGAGGCGCACGAGGCCCAGCTGGCCGAACTCGACATCGCCGCGTTCGAGCTCGTCGTCGTCAACCTCTACCCGTTCGTCGAGACCGTCGCGTCGGGTGCCGACGTGCCGACCGTCATCGAGAACGTCGACATCGGCGGGCCCGCCATGGTGCGGGCCGCCGCGAAGAACCACGCGAACGTCGCCATCGTCGTGTCACCGACGAACTACCCGCAGGTCGTCAAGGCGCTCACGCTCGGCGGCACGACCCTGGCCCAGCGTCAGCGTCTCGCCGGTGAGGCCTTCGCCCACACGGCCGCGTACGACACGGCAGTCGCGGCGTACTTCGCCGCACACGTGGGTGCGCGCGCCGAGGCCGACGCGTCCGCCGCGGCGACCGGCGCCTCCTCGTCCGTCGTCGACGAGCAGGAGGCGCGGGCCGACTTCGAGCCCACGGTCACCCTCTCGGCCGAGCGGCAGCACACCCTCCGCTACGGCGAGAACGCCCACCAGGCCGCCGCGATCTACGCGACGCCCGGGGCCCACGGCATCGCGCAGGCGACGCAGCTGCACGGCAAAGAGATGTCGTACAACAACTACGTCGACGCCGACGCGGCCCTGCGCGCCGCGTTCGACTTCGACGAGCCGGCCGTCGCGATCATCAAGCACGCGAACCCGTGCGGCATCGCCGTCGCTTCCCCCGACGCCGTCGACGCCATCGCCGACGCGCACCAGCGGGCCCACGCCTGCGACCCCGTGTCGGCGTTCGGCGGCGTCATCGCGGCCAACCGCCCGGTCACCCGAGCCATGGCCGAGACGGTGAAGGACATCTTCACCGAGGTGGTCATCGCGCCGGCCTTCGAGCCCGAGGCCGTCGAGATCCTCAGCGCGAAGAAGAACATCCGCCTGCTGACCCTGCCGGCCGACTTCGCGCGCGACGCCCGCGAGGTCAAGCAGATCTCGGGCGGTCTGCTCGTCCAGGACGCCGACCGCTTCGACGGGTTCACGTCCGACGCCTGGACGCTGGTCGCCGGCGACGAGGCCGACGCCGCGACGCGTGCCGACCTCGAGTTCGCCTGGAAGGCGTCGCGCGCCGTCAAGTCGAACGCGATCCTGCTCGCCTCGGGCGGGGCATCGGTCGGCGTCGGCATGGGCCAGGTCAACCGGGTCGACTCGTGCCACCTCGCCGTCGACCGCGCCGGGGCCCGCGCCGCCGGGTCGGTCGCGGCGTCCGACGCGTTCTTCCCGTTCGCCGACGGCCTGCAGGTGCTGCTCGACGCCGGCGTGGCCGCGGTGGTGCAGCCCGGCGGGTCGATCCGCGACGACGAGGTCGTGGCCGCGGCGAAGGCCGCCGGCGTGACCATGTACTTCACGGGCGAGCGCCACTTCTTCCACTAGGTCGCCGTCGACGAGGGTCCGGAGGCGCGTGTCGCGTCGTCCACCGATCCGAACGATTCCGTCTTGCGGCGGAGTCGACGGCACGCATATCCTGTAAGGCTGCTCACAGCCGGTCGGACACGACCGCACGGACGGACGACGACACTCAGGAGGACATGATGACGACGACGACACTGACCACGGTGGGCACGGCCACCGACGGTGCTCGCGTGGGTCGCGCCTCCTCGGCGTATCCGAGCCCGGCGCCGATCAGCTAGACGAGACGGCCCGCCGCCCACCGGCACCACTCCGACACCCCGCCCGGCGACGCCCCGGGCGATACCGCGCGACCATGCGTCCTCCCAGGACGGTCGCCGCACCACCTTTCTCCACAACGGGTCAGCGCTCTGCGCTGTCGCCTGTGCCAGATCACGACACTTGGATCACCCATGTCTCAGAAGTCCTCGTCCGCCCGTCCGCCCGACACCGCGAAGCGTCCCTCGACGGTGCAGTCGCTCACCCGGCTGTACCCGTACGTCAAGCCTGCCCTGCCCCGCATCGTGCTCGGCATGGTCGCGGCCCTGCTCGCCGCCGTCGTCGCCCTGCTGATCCCCCTCGTCCTGCAGCTCCTCGTCGACGGACCGCTGTCGAGCGGTGACCGGTCGCAGGTGTGGCCCGCCTTCGCCGTCGTGCTGGGCCTCGGCGTCGCCGAGGCGATCATGATCGGTGCTCGCCGCCGACTGGTGCTCACCCCGAGCACCCACGTCGAGGCGACCATGCGCAACGCCCTGTACGCCAAGCTGCAAGACCTGCCGGTGGCGTTCCACGACCGGTGGCAGAGCGGCCAGCTGCTGAGCCGGTCGGTCAGCGACCTCAGCCTCATCCGTCGCTGGCTCGCGTTCGGCGTCGTGCTGCTCGTCGTCAACGTGCTCACCATCGTCGTCGGCTTCGTCGTGCTGTTCTCGTACAGCTGGGTGTTGGGCCTGGTCTTCCTCGTCGCGTCGCTGCCCGTGTTCTTCGTCAGCTTCGCCTTCGAGAAGCGGTACTCGATCGTCGCCCGTCGGTCCCAGGACCAGGTCGGCGACCTGGCGACCAGCGTGGAAGAGAGCGTCCACGGCATCCGGGTCCTCAAGGCCTTCGGTCGCGGCAAGCACTCGCTGCGCGAGTTCGCGAAGCAGGCCGAAGACCTCCGTGGCACCGAGATCGAGAAGGCCAAGGCCATCTCGAAGCTGTGGCTCTGGCTGCTGCTCGTCCCCGACGTGGCCTTCGCGCTGTGCCTGCTCGGCGGCGTCTGGCTCGCCGCCGACGGCCAGCTGACCGTCGGCCAGCTGTTCGCCTTCTTCGCGACGGCGACCGTGCTGCGCTGGCCGGTCGAGTCGATCGGCTTCCTGCTGTCGATGACCTTCGACACCCGCACGGCCGTCGACCGCTACTTCGAGGTGATGGACAGCGAGAACACGGTGACCGACCCCGAGAACCCGTCGACGATCGCCGAACCCCACGGTCGCCTCGAGTTCAAGGGCACGCACTTCCGCTACCAGGACTCGCCGGCCCAGTTCTCGGACCTCGTCAACGGGGTCGACCTGGTCGTCGAGCCCGGCGAGACGATGGCCCTCGTCGGTCTCACCGGCTCGGGCAAGACCACGCTCCTGTCCCTCGTGTCGCGGCTCTACGACGTCACCGGCGGGCAGGTCCTGATCGACGGCGTCGACGTCCGCGATCTCAGCCGCGAAGAGCTCCGCCGTCACATCGGCATGGCGTTCGAGGACGCCACGCTGTTCAGCGCGTCCG
Source organism: Frigoribacterium sp. RIT-PI-h (assembly GCF_001297205.1). NCBI lineage: Bacteria > Bacillati > Actinomycetota > Actinomycetes > Micrococcales > Microbacteriaceae > Frigoribacterium > Frigoribacterium sp. RIT-PI-h. Next base: position 49,652 of record NZ_LHOZ01000113.1, read on the forward strand.
TGCGGGACAACGTGCTGCTCGGCCGACCCGATCTCGCGGACGACCCCGACGAGGCCGACCGGGTGATGCGCGAGGCACTCGAGATCGCCCAGGCCGACTTCGTCGATCGGCTGCCCGAGGGCGTCGACACCCGGGTGGGCGAAGAAGGGCTCAGCCTGTCCGGCGGACAGCGCCAGCGCCTCGCCCTGGCTCGGGCCATCGCGGCCCGCCCGGCCGTGCTGGTGCTCGACGACCCGTTGTCGGCCCTCGACGTCGACACCGAGGCGCGCGTCGAGGCCGGTCTGAGGCGCGTGCTCGCCTCGACGACGTCCCTGATCGTCGCCCACCGGCCGTCGACGGTCACCCTGGCCGACCGGGTCGCGCTGCTCGAGAACGGCACGGTCACCGCGGTGGGCCGCCACTCCGACCTCATCGCGAGCAACGAGCACTACCGCTACGTCATCTCGTCGCTCGACGACGACTCCACCACCAGCCGAGAGGAGGTGCTGGCATGACCGACACGACACTCGAGGACGACCGTCCCGATCGCCCGGCCGTCGCCGACGGCCCCGTCGAACGCGAGGCACTCGACGGACGCACCCCCGCCGAGAAGCGCGCCGAGCAGGGCTCGACGACGCAGGGCGTGCGCGGCGAAGAGCGCGAGAACTTCACCAAGGACGAGAGCAAGAGGCTGCGCCGTCGTTCGCTGCGCCTCCTCGGGTCGCTCGTGCACCCGCTCCGGTGGCGTCTCGCGCTGATGGGCGTCGTCGTCGTCATCAGCACGGCCTCGCAGGTCGCGGGTCCGGCCCTGATCGCGATCGGCATCGACACGGCCCTGCCGGCGCTGATGGACGACCAGGACTGGGCGCCCGCGATCCTCGTCGTGGTCGCCTACCTGGTGACCGGCGTGATCGGTGCGGTGTTGATGGCGCAGTACACGGTGCTGTCGGCGCGCATCAGCCAGGCGATCCTGTTCGACCTGCGCAAGCGTCTGTTCCTGCACACGCAACGGCTCAGCCTCGAGTTCCACGAGACGTACACGTCGGGCCGCATCATCTCGCGCCAGACGAGCGACCTGGACTCGATCCGCGAGCTGCTGGACTCGGGCATCAACCAACTCGTCTCGGGCCTGCTGTACATGGTCTTCACCGCCGTCGCCCTCGTCGCGCTCGACCCGCGGAGCGGCCTCGTCCTCGCCGTGGCCCTCGTGCCGCTCGTGGCTCTGACCAGGTGGTTCCAGGTGCGCTCGCAGAAGCTGTTCCGGGCCACCCGCGTCACGAGTGCCCGCGTCATCGTGCATTTCGTCGAGACGATGACGGGCATGCGCGCGGTGCAGGCCTTCCGCAAGGAGGCGCGCAACGAGAAGGAGTACGCCGGCCACGTCGAGGACTACCGGCAGGCCAACTCGAAGGTGTTCACGCTGTTCGGCACCTTCGACCCGGGCCTGGTGCTCATCGGCAACGCGACCCTCGCGGCGGTCGTGCTCTTCGGCGGCTTCCGGGTGATCGACGGTTCGCTCGAGATCGGCGCCCTGCTCGCGGTGGCGCTCTACGCGAAGCGGTTCTTCGACCCGGCCGAAGAGATGGCCATGTTCTACAACGGCTACCAGTCGGCGTCGGCCGCGCTCGAGAAGATCTCGGGCGTGCTCGAGGAGCAGCCGAGCGTGCCCGACCCGACGCGCCCGGTCGACCTGTGGCACGCCGAGGGGCAGGTGCACTTCGACGACGTCGAGTTCGCCTACAACGCCGACACGGTCGTGCTGCCCGGCTTCGACCTCCACGTGCCCGCGGGGCAGACCATCGCCCTCGTCGGATCGACGGGGGCCGGCAAGTCGACGTTGGCGAAGCTCATCTCGCGCTTCTACGACCCGACGCGCGGGGCGGTGACGCTCGACGGCGTCGACTTGCGCGACCTGCACCCGAAAGACCTGCGCCGCGCGATCGTCATGGTCACGCAAGAGGCGTACCTCTTCTCGGGGTCGGTGGCCGACAACATCTCGCTCGGCAAGCCCGACGCGACGCGCGACGAGATCGTGCGGGCGGCGAAGGCGGTCGGGGCGCACGAGTTCATCGAGGCCCTGCCCGACGGGTACGACACCGACGTGAACAAGCGCGGCGGCCGGGTGTCGGCCGGGCAACGTCAGCTGCTGTCATTCGCCCGGGCGTTCATCGCGAACCCGAGCGTGCTGATCCTCGACGAGGCGACGGCGTCGCTCGACATCCCGTCCGAGCGCATGGTCCAAGAGGCGCTGCAGACGTTGCTCGCCGACCGCACCGCCGTCATCATCGCGCACCGCCTGTCGACGGTCGCGATCGCCGACCGGGTGCTCGTGATGGAGCACGGCACCATCGTCGAGGACGGCACCCCGGCCGACCTGATCGCCGGTACCGGTCGCTTCGCGCAGCTGCACGCCGCGTGGCGCGACTCGCTCGTCTGAGATCGCAGCTCGGCTAGCGTGGCCCCGATGATCGACGCGACGACCTACCTGCAGACCTACGACGAGCAACTCCGCACCGACGCCGAGACGCCGAGCGCGATCGGCGTCACCCGGCACGGTCCGTTGCGGCTCGTCACCTTCGCCGGTGGCCGCGGGTTCGTCACCTACCGCGACCTCGGCGTGGCCGACGCCGACGCGGTGCGCGCGCTCGTGGCCGCCGCCGTCGAGCACTTCGACGCCGACGCCGAGATCACCCGGGTCGAGTGGAAGACGCGGGGCCACGACCGGGCGCCCGGGCTGCACGACGCGCTCGTGGCCTCGGGCTTCGAGCCCGGCGAGCCCGAGTCCGTCATGATCGGACCGCTCACGGCGTTGGCGGGTCTCGGGGACGCGCCCGAGGGGGTGACCATCCGTCGGGTCATCACCGGGGCGGACGTGCGGGCGATGAGCGCGATGGTCGACGAGGCGTTCGGCGAAGCGGTCGACGCGCGGACGGCCGACGCGCTGCTCTCGCGGCTGGGTCGCGACGACGGCATGGAGCTCTGGGTCGCCGAGGTCGACGGACGCATGGTCAGCGGTGGCCGACTCGAACCCGTGCCCGGCACGCAGTTCGTCGGCATCTGGGGCGGTGCCACCCTCGAGGCGTACCGCCACCGCGGCATCTACCGGGCGTTGACCGCCGCACGGGCGCGTTCCGCCCTCGCGCAGGGCAAGACCCTCGTGCACAGTGACTCGACCGACGACTCGCGTCCGATCCTCGAGCGGTCGGGCCTGGTCGCCGTGTCGACGACGACCCCGTACGACCGGACGCGCTGAGCGCACCCCGTCAAGGACGGTAGGAGGCGCGCTCGAGATCGACGCGGAAGGTACCCGACCGGCTCCACACGATAGGCGTGCCCTCGACGCGGTACCGCTCGAGGGCCCGCTGCTCGTGGTCGCGCGGGGCATGGCCCGACGCGCGGATCACCCGCCACCAGGGCAGGTCGGCCCCCGCGTACGCCATCACCTGGCCGACGCCACGGGAGGCCCGTGAGCCGAGGGCCGCGGCGACCGAGCCGTAGGTCATCACGTGTCCCGGCGGGATCGACTCGACCACGGCGATCACCCGCGAGACGAAGTCGTCGGGGTGGGGCCGGGAGTCGGCTGCGGGCCCGGGCCCCGGCCCCGTGTCGGGAACGGGCCCCGTGTCGGGAACGGGCCCGGGGTCGCATCCGGTCCCGGCGACGGACCCGGGCTCGTCCCCGGGGGCGGGCGCGTCCGGCGTCACGACGTCGGCCTCACGCGGTGCCGACTCAGACCGGCGACGACGCCAGCGTCAGCCCCGCGACGTGCTCGCCGTAGGGGGTCTCGCCGATGACCTCGAAGCCGATGTGGTGGAAGAACTCTTCGGGCCCGTCGTCGCCCGGCTCGTAGATGACGGTGACCCGGTCGAAGCCGCGGCTGCGGGCCTCGTCGGCGAGGGCGTGCACGGCGAACCGCCCGATGCCCCGGCCCTGGGCGTCGGCCTCGACGTTGATGCGCCAGATGCAGCTGCGCAGTGCCTCGTCGTCGGCCTCGGCGTCGAAGTTGCCCATGATGAAGCCGACGACCGTGCCGTCGTCGTCGACGACGACGCGGGGCCAGGCCGTGGTCGGGTTGACGTAGGCCTCGGCGATCGAGTGCGAGACGGGGGCGACGAACTGCTCTTGCCCCGGCTTGAGCGTGAGGTTGTTGGCCGCGACGACGGTGGCGGCGGACAGTTCTTCGAGGCGCAGACCAGACATGGCATCAGGGTAACGGGGCCTCCCGACGGGCACCACCGCCGGACGGATGACGGGTGGCGGCGCGCGCGCGACCCCCGACGTCGTGGATGATGACGAGAATGAACCGCGGGACGAACCTGCCGGCGATCGGCGGCTACAACCGGTCGGTCGTGCTCGACGCGATCCGGCGAGAGAGCGCGGGCCTCAGCCGGACCGAGATCGCCGGGCGCACCGGACTCAGCCCGCAAGCCGTGACGAACGTCTCGCGCCGGCTGATCGAGGCGGGCCTGATCCGGGAGAGCGGCACCGTGATCAGCGGCCCCGGCAAGCCCCGCACCATGCTGCAGCTCGAGTCCCGGGGGCGCTTCGCGGTCGGCGTGCACGTCGACCCCGCCGTGCTGACGTTCGTGCTGCTCGACCTCGTGGGCACGGTCGTGGCCCACGCCCGCGAGCTGACCCCGTCCGCCAGCGAACCCGACGAGGTGGTGGCCCTGATGGCGCGGGCCATCGACGGGCTGGTCGTCTCGAGCGGCGTCGACCGCGACCTGCTGCTGGGCGTCGGCATCGCCTCACCCGGCCCGGTCGACATCGGGCCCGGCCTCGTGCTCGACCCGCCGATGATGCCGCTCTGGCGGCACGTGCCGCTGCGCCGGGCGCTCAGCGAGGCCACCGGCCTGCCGGTCCTGCTCGAGAAGGACGTCACGGCCTGCGCGGTCGCCGAGCTCTGGCTGAGCGACGGAGGCGCGGGTGAGCGCAGCGACTTCGCCTTCGTCTACTACGGCACCGGCTACGGCACCGGGCTCGTGCTCGGCGGCGACGTGCTGCGCGGGGCCAGCGCGAACGCGGGGGACTCGGGGCACGTGATGGTCGACGACCACGGTCACCGCTGCACCTGCGGGCGGATCGGCTGCGTGGGCGAGCTGATCACGCCGCACGCCCTCGTGCGCGAGGCCGTCGCCACGGGAGTGCTGGTCGAGGGAGACGTGTCGGACGACGCGCTCGCCGAGGCGGCACGCAGCGGGGACGACGTCGACATGCGTCGCATCGACGAGGCGTTCGTCGCCCTGGTCGACAAGGCGGACGCGGGCGACGCCGGGGCCCTGCACGTGCTGCACGGGGCCGGGCGACACCTGGCCCGGGCCCTGGTGACCATCGTCAACCTGCTCGACCTCGACGAGGTCGTCTTCGGCGGACCGTTCTGGGCGCCTCTGTCGCGGCACGTCCTCGCCGTGCTGCCGGCCGCGCTCCGCGACGACCCGGCGTTGGTCCCGAAGCACCCGATCCGGCTCGTCGAGTCGTCGATCGGAATCGACGTCGCGGCCGTCGGAGCGGCCTGCCTGGTGCTCGACCAGACGTTCTCGCCGCGACCGTCCGCCCTGCTGATCCGCGCCTGACGGGGCCGAGCCGCGCCTCCTGCGGCCGGGACCCGCGCCTCCTGGCGTCGTGACCCGCGACTCCTGCGTGACCCGCGCCTCCTCGGCCGTCGCGTCGTTACCGGACCGTTGCGCGCGAGGATCTTGACACGAGTTACTCCATACGATGTAGTAATCGAATCGCGGTCGGGCAGAGCAGCCCGACGCCGACGCGACTGGAGCAAAGGAGCACCATGTCACGCACGTTCACCTCGGCCCGGGGGCGCAAGCGCGCACTGGCCGTCGCCGCCGCAGCGGTCGCCACGGCCCTGCTGGCCTCGGGATGCTCGGGGGGTGCCGGTAGCGGCGACTCCGACACCATCAAGGTCGCGTACCAGAAGTTCGGGACGTTCACGCAGATGGACGCCCACATGAAAGAGACCGCGAAGACCTTCGAGGCGGCCAACCCCGGCATGAAGGTCGAGTTCGTGCCCATCGCGGCGCAGAACGACGACTACTTCACCAAGCTCGCGCTGATGAACCGGTCGGCGGCCACCGCACCCGACGTCATGTACGAGGACACGTTCAAGGTGAAGAGCGACGCGGCGGCCGGCTATCTGCTGCCGCTCGACGAGTACACCGACGCGTGGGACGACTGGGAGAAGTTCTACGACAACGCCAAGGAGGCGGGCGTCGGCGAGGACGGCAAGACCTACGGCATCCCGATGGGCACCGACACGCGGGCCCTCTGGTACAACAAGGACCTCTTCGCGCAGGCGGGGCTGCCCGTGCCGTGGGAGCCGAAGACCTGGCAGGACGTGCTCGACGCGGCCGAGACGGTCAAGGCGAAGGTGCCCGACGTGGTCCCGCTGAACGTCTACTCGGGCAAGCCGCAGGGCGAGGGCGCGACCATGCAGGGCTTCGAGATGCTGCTCTACGGCACGCCGACCGGCACCCTCTACGACGACGAGACCGGCAAGTGGCTCACCGACTCGCAGGGCTTCGTCGACTCGCTCGGCTTCATCGAGGACGTCTACCAGGGCGGCATCGGACCGAAACCCGAGGAGGCGCTGGACACCAACATCGCCACCATCGTCGGTGGTGAGTGGCTTCCGCAGGGCAAGCTCGCCATCGCCCTGGACGGCTCGTGGATGAGCGGCACCTGGCTCGAGACCGGCACCAACCCGTGGCCCGAGTGGAACGACGTGATGGGCCAGGCGCCCATGCCCACCCAGGACGGGGCGAAGCCGGGCGCGACGAGCATGTCGGGCGGCTGGACGCTGGCCGTCGGCTCGAAGACGAAGAACCCCGACAAGGCGTTCGAGTTCATCGCCGACGCGCTCGACAAGGACGGCTCGCAGAGCTACGACATCGCCGCCAGCCAGATCGCGGTGCGCAGCGACGTCGCGGAGGACCCCGAGTACGTCGGCAGCAACCCGACCTTCGCGTTCTTCTCGTCGATCGTGCCGGTGACGCACTTCCGTCCGGCGACCACCGACTACAGCCGCATCTCGAACGAGATCACCGTCGCGATGGAGGCCGTCATGACCGGGCAGCAGTCGCCCGAGGAGGCGGCGGCCGCGTTCGACGACCAACTGGTCGGCATCGTCGGCGAGGACCAGACGCAGAAGGCGGGGGACTAGCCGGATGGCGACCATCGCCCCCACCCCGGTCGGCCGTGAGAGCGGCCGACCGGGGGCCTCCGGGCCCGGCCCCGGGCCCCACGGCGAGAAGTCGGGTCGCCGGGCGGGTGCGTCGAAGGCGCGCGCCCTGCGCACCGGTGCCCGCACCCTGCCGCTCGTCCCGGCGTTCGTGCTGCTGGCCCTGTTCCTGCTGGGGCCCGTCATCTCGAGCTTCTACGGCTCGTTCACCGACGCCTCGCTGACCGGCTACGCCGCCGGCGGGTCGGAGTTCATCGGATTCCGCAACTACACCGAGCTGTTCGCCGACCCGGACTTCCCGAAGTCGGTGCTGCTGACGCTCGCCTTCGTCTTCTTCTCGGCCGTGGTCGGCCAGAACGTCGTCGGCCTGGGGCTCGCCCTGCTGATGCGGAACGGCCACAAGGTCGTGCGCTCGATCGTCGGCACGTTCGTCATCGCCGCGTGGGTGCTGCCCGAGATCGTCGCCGCCTTCGCGGCGTACGCGTTCTTCAACGACGCGGGCACGCTCAACACGGTCCTGTCGTGGTTCGGCATCACGGGCGCCAACTGGCTCTACGCGATGCCGATGCTCTCGGTGATCCTCGCCAACATCTGGCGCGGCGCCGCGTTCTCGATGCTCGTCTACTCGGCGGCGGTTCAGGAGGTGCCCCCCGAGATCTCCGAGTCGGCCGAGGTCGACGGCGCCACCGGCTGGCAACGCCTGGTCTACATCACGCTGCCGGTCATCCGACGCAGCATCTCGACCAACCTCATGCTGACCACGTTGCAGACGCTCTCCGTCTTCACGCTGATCTACGTGATGACCGGCGGCGGACCGGGCACGAACAGCACGACGCTGCCGATCCTGGCCTACCAGGAGGCCTTCCAGTTCTCGCAGCTGGGCTTCGGCACGGCCATCGCCACGATCATGCTGCTCGTCGGAGCGGTGTTCTCGATCATCTACATCAGGGCCCTGAAACCGGAGGTCGACTGACCATGAGCATGACCTCACCCAGCGGCCGCAGCATGAAGGCCGTCTCGAACGCTGTGCTGATCGTCATCGCGATCTGCTTCGCCGTGCCGCTCGCCTGGCTGCTGCTGGCCTCGTTCGACCCGTCGGCGACGCTGTCGGCCAAGGTGCCGTCGCAGTTCACGCTCGACAACTTCACTGCCGTGCTGACGCCCGAGATCTCGTTCGTCCCGCTGGCCAACAGCCTCATCGTGTCGGGTGGCTGCGCCCTGGTGACCGTCGTCGTGGCGATCCTCGCGGCGTACCCGCTCTCGCGGTACCGGATGCGCATCAACAAGCCGTTCCTCTACGGCATCCTGTTCGGCACCGGCCTGCCCATCACCGCGATGATGGTGCCGGTCTACAGCCTGTTCGTCTCGCTGAACCTGATCGACTCGATCGGCGGCACGGTGTTCTTCCTGGCCGCGACCAGCCTGCCGATGGCGATCTGGATGGCGAAGAACTTCATGGACTCGGTGCCGATCTCGCTCGAGGAGGCCGCCTGGACCGACGGGGCCTCGATGTTCTCGACCCTGACGCGCATCGTCGTGCCGCTCATGCGGCCGGGCATCGCCGTGGTGTTCATCTTCGTCTTCATCCAGGCCTGGGGGAACTTCTTCGTGCCGTTCGTGCTGCTGCTCAGCCCCGACAAGCAGCCGGCTGCCGTGAGCATCTTCAACTTCTTCGGGCAGTACGGCTCGGTGGCCTACGGCCAGCTCGCGGCGTTCTCGATCGTCTACTCGGTGCCCGTCATCGCGTTGTACGTGCTCGTCTCGCGGACCCTCGGTGGCTCGAATGCGCTGGCCGGCGCCGTCAAGGGGTGACGCGCCTCCCCACCAGTGCCCCCCACGCCCTCTCGATCCACAGAACGACCCGCCCCACCGCGCGCTCCGGCGCGCCCGTCAGGAGACTGATCCCATGCACGACAACACCGTCCTCGTCGAGGCCCGCATCGACCGCTTCGTCCGCGACCGCATCACTCCGGCGGTCTACCGCCGGGCCGTGCCGCTGACGATCACGGCTTGGGAGGCACCGGGTGAGCCGGTCCCCTTCGCCGAGGCCGTCTCGCCGACGTACGAGCCGTTCGCCATCGGCTCGCCGTGGAGCCGCCCCTGGGGCACCACGTGGGTCCCCGGCACGGGGACGGGGCCCGACGACTTCGGTACCGCCCCGGCCACCGCCCTCGAGCTCGTCGTCGACCTCGGCTTCAGCATCCGCCAGCCCGGGTTCCAGGCCGAGGGCCTCGTCTGGCGACCCGACGGCACCATCGTCAAAGCGATCGAGCCGTACAACGGCTACGTGCCGCTGACGGCGATCGGTGCGGGTGTGACGCCGGGCAGCACGATCGACGTCTACGTCGAGGCCGCGTCGAACCCCGACATCGGTGGCGACGACTTCCACGGCGAGACCCCGTTGGGTGACCCCGAGACCTCGGGCGACGCCCCGATCTACGCCCTGCGCAGCATCGTGCTCGCCGAACGTGACGAGGTCGTCGCCGAACTCGACCGCGACGTCTGGACGCTCGTCGGGCTGATGCGCACCCTCGAGCTCACCTCGCCGCGACGGCACGAGATCCTGCGGGCCCTCGACCGGATGTGCGACGTCGTCGACCACGCCGACGTCGCGGGGTCGGCGACGGCCGGTCGCGTCGCGCTCGCCGACGTGCTCGCGGCGCCGGCGAACGCGAGCGCTCACCGGGTCGTCGCGACCGGACACGCGCACATCGACTCGGCCTGGCTCTGGCCCGTCCGCGAGACGCAGCGCAAGGTCGCCCGCACCTTCTCGAACGTCGTCGCGCTGATGGACGACGACCCCGACTTCGTGTTCGCCGCCTCGAGCGCCCAGCAGTACGCCTGGCTGAAAGAGCACTACCCCGAGCTGTTCGAGCGCGTGAAGCAGAAGGTCGCCGAGGGTCGGTTCGTGCCCGTCGGCGGCATGTGGGTCGAGTCGGACACGAACATGCCCGGCGGTGAGGCGCTCGCCCGTCAGTTCGTCGCGGGCAAGGGGTTCTTCCTCCGCGAGTTCGGCGTCGACGCCGACGAGGTCTGGCTGCCCGACTCGTTCGGCTACACGGGGGCGATGCCGCAGATCGCCCGGGCCGCGGGGGCGAGCTCGTTCTTCACCCAGAAGGAGTCCTGGAACGAGACGAACCGCATGCCGCACCACACGTTCCTCTGGGAGGGCATCGACGGCAGTCGGGTCTTCACGCACTTCCCGCCGGTCGACACCTACAACTCCGACCTCTCGCCGGCCGAGCTCGCCCACGCCGAGCGCGGCTACGCCGAGAAGGGGTTCTCGAACGTCTCGATCGTCCCCTTCGGCTGGGGCGACGGCGGCGGCGGCCCGACCCGCGAGATGATGGCGGCCGCGCGACGGGCCGGCGACCTCGAGGGGTCGCCGCGCGTGACCGTCGGCACCCCCGCCTCCTTCTTCGCCCAGGCGCGCGACGAACTCGCCGACCCGGCCGTGTGGTCGGGCGAGATGTACCTCGAGTTCCACCGCGGCACCTACACCTCGCAGGCCCGCACCAAGCAGGGCAACCGACGCAGCGAACACCTGCTGCGCGAGGCCGAGCTCTGGAGCGCCACGGCGACGGCGCGCGGCCTGCTCGACTACCCCTACGACGAGCTCGAGCAGATCTGGCACGTCGTGTTGCTGCAGCAGTTCCACGACATCCTGCCCGGGTCGTCGATCGCCTGGGTGCACCACGAGGCCGAACGGCACTACGCCCGGGTCGCCGAGCAGCTCGAGACGATCATCGGGTCGGCCCAGCGGGCGCTCGCCGGGTCGGGGTCGGCGACGACCACGTTCAACGCCGGGCCGGTCCCGGCCGCCGGGGTCGACGCGTCGGCCGGCTCGGCAGCGGGTCAGGCGCAGGAGGCGGGGGTCGGGTCGGTCACGCCGGTCGCCTCCGACGGCGGTTGGGTGCTCGACAACGGGCTCGTGCGCGCCGCGTTCGACGGGGACGGCCTGGTCGCCTCGCTGGTCGACGCGACGTCGGGGCGCGACCTCGTCGCTCCGGGCTCGCGGCTCGGGCTGCTGCAGCTCTTCCGCGACACCCCCAACCAGTGGGACGCGTGGGACGTCGACCAGGCCTACAAGAACGTCCGCACCGACCTGGTCGAGGCCGAGTCGGTCGTCGCCGACGGCCGGGCGCTCGTGGTGACGCGTCGTGTCGGCGGCTCGACGATCGTGCAGCGCTGGTGGCTCGACGACGGCGAGGCCGAACTGCACGTGCAGACCGAGGGCGACTGGCGCGAGCGGCAGAAGCTGCTCAAGTTGGCGTTCCCGCTCGACGTGCACGCGGACCGGGCCGCCTCCGAGGTGCAGTTCGGTCACGTGCAGCGCCCGACCCACCAGAACACGTCGTGGGACTTCGCCCGGTTCGAGACCGTCGCGCACCGCTGGGTGCACGTCGCCGCGCCCGGCTTCGGCGTGGCCGTGGCGAACGACGCCCCCTACGGCCACGACATCACGCGGAGCACCCGCGACACGGCCGACGGCGGTGACGGCGGCACGACGACGCTCGTGCGGCAGTCGCCGCTGCGGGCGCCGACCTTCCCCGACCCCCACGCCGACCAGGGGCGGCACGTGCTGCGCTCGTCGGTGCGGGTCGCGCCCGGCGTGCTCGACGCGGCGACCGCGGGCTGCCGCCTCACCCGGCCCGTCCGGCGGGTCGACGGGCGCCCGGTGGGGCGGTCGCGCCGCTCGTCCCCTCGGCGCCGCCCGCCGTGCTGGTCGAGGCGGGCAAGTTGGCCGAGGACCGCGCGGGCGATCTGATCGTGCGGCTGTACGGGGCCCGTGGCGCGCGGGCGGCGACCACGATCACGGTCGACGCAGACAGCGGGTTCGGCGACACGTGGCGAACCGACCTGATCGAGCGCGCGCTCGAGCCGGGCAGCGCCGGGGCGGGTCGATGGGCCGCGGGGGCGGCCGTCGAACTGACGCTGCGTCCGTTCGAGATCGTGACGCTGCGGGTGGCCCGGGCGTAGCGCCTCCGGCCTCCTGTTCCTGCTTCCCGCCTGCCGACGAGGGCGGTCACCCGGTGATGGCCGCCCTCGCCCGCATGCCCGCCCGGCCCCGCCCGCCTGCCCTGGCGTGTGCAAATCGCGACAACTGCAGCCCGGATGCGGCGATGAACCTCCTTCCCCCGGCGTGTCGAGCCCGGCTTGTCGGGGTCGGTACGCGATTGCGGGAGGTGGAGGTCGGGTTCGGCACGCAGG
>NZ_LHOZ01000064.1:0-58669 GCF_001297205.1 Frigoribacterium sp. RIT-PI-h
GGTGCGCGGGCGACCGGCTGCCGGAGCGTCGGACGGGTGTCGTCAGCTGGTCGTGCCCGGAGCGGCGTCGGCCGGGTCGGCGGGGGAGTCCGCCTGCGGGGCGACGGCCCGCGGGCCCGCCACGTCGAGGGCGGTGTCGCGCAACGCGGGGCCCCGGGCCTCGTCACCGGCCGTCGTGGGGGGGATGCCGTCGAGGGTCGTGCCGGCGGCGAAGACGTCGCCCGCCCGCGCGAACCCCCAGGGGTCGGTGAAGGTCCAGCCCGCGTCGGCGACGTAGCTCTCGAGTTGCGCCTCGTACCGCGCCGCGGCCCGGGGTGCACGGTCGTAGGGCGGGATTGCGGCCACGACGACGTGCCTCGGCCGGATCGTGTCGACGATCGCGTCGTAGGACGCCGCGGACTCGGCGAAGGTCAGTCCGAGGCGCACGTCGTTCGTGCCGGACATCAACACGAGGACGTCGACGTCGTCGATCGGGCGCACCGCCGCGGCCTGCTCCTGCACTGTCGAGCCGCCCTTGGCGTAGCCGCCCACGTAGTCGATGCCGTCACCCTGGGCGTAGGTCATCCAGGTGTCGGCGGTGAGCCCCTCGCTGAGCAGGCGGCCACCTCCGGCGGTCAACGAGTCGCCGACGACGGCGACCCGCACGCCGCCCGAGCTCGGTGCGACGGCCACGCCGGGTGCGGCGGCGGCCTGAGCCATCGTGCCGGACCCGGAGGCGCCGGTCGCGTGGGTCGGAGGAGCGGCGCACCCGGCCGCGAGGGTGGCCACGACCGCGCCGACCAACGCGACCCGTGCGAACGTCGCGCGTCTCATGTGGCCATCTTGGGTCACGTCGCGCCAGGAAAAATCATCCGCCAGCACGACTTCCCCCCCCGAGCCACCCCAGAGACCCCTGAAAGGCGCCGACGCCTGCGTGCAAGGTGCGGAGAAAATTGCATCGAAGGCGCCTACCGGCGCCGACACCTGCGTGCAGGGCGCGGAGAAGATTTCATTGAGGGCGCCTACAGGCGCCGACGCCGGAGGCGTCGAATGATTCGAGAGGGGATGACGGGAATCGAACCCGCGTGATCAGTTTGGAAGACTGAGGCTCTACCATTGAGCTACATCCCCGTGAGCGGCCGAGCCGCACGGGTGAGACCAGCATAAGGCATCCGACGAGGTCGCTCAGTCACGGGCCCTCGGCGTCGGCTAGACTCGACGCGGCCTTCACGTACCCGACCTCAACGGGGCTCACGCGTGCCGGCCGGTTCCAGGCTGATACACGGGGCGTAGCGTAGTGGCTAGCGCGTCCGTTTTGGGGGCGGAAGATCGCAGGTTCGAGTCCTGTCGCCCCGACGATCGTCTACCTGCTGTCTCGGATGTGAGTTCAGCGCCACCAACACAGGAGAAGCCCCACATTGGTCCAGACCACGGTTGAGAAGCTCAGCCCCACGCGCGTCAAGCTCAACATCGTCGTCACCCCCGACGAACTCAAGCCCAGCGTCACGCACGCCTACGGTCACATCGCCGAGTCGGTCAACATCCCCGGGTTCCGCAAGGGCAAGGTGCCGCCGCCCATCATCGACCAGCGTGTCGGTCGTGAAGAGGTCCTCAACCACGCTGTCAGCGAGAGCCTCGACAAGTTCTACCGCGAGGCCGTGACCGAGACCGAGATCCGCGTCCTCGGTCGTCCCGAGGCCGACGTCGTCGAGTGGCCGAACGTCAAGGACTTCTCGGGCGACCTGAAGATCGCCGTCGAGGTCGACGTGCGCCCCGACTTCGACCTGCCCGAGTACGACGGCCTCGAGCTGACGGTCGACACGGTCGACATCACCGACGACGAGATCGCCGAAGAGCTCACGAACCTGCGTACCCGTTTCGGCACGCTGGTCACCGTCGACCGCCCCGCCACCACGGGGGACTTCGCGCAGATCGACCTCACGGCGACCATCGGCGACGACGTCGTCGACACCGCCAAGGGCATCTCCTACGAGCTCGGCTCGGGTGAACTGATCGAGGGCATCGACGAGGCCCTCGAGTCGCTCACCGCCGGCGAGAGCACCACCTTCGAGTCGAAGCTGCTCGGCGGCGACCGCGAGGGCGAGACCGCCCTCATCGCCGTCGACGTCACGGCCGTCAAAGAGCGCGAGCTGCCCGAGGCCGACGACGACTTCGCCCAGATCGCCAGCCAGTTCGACACGATCGACGAGCTCAAGGGCGACCTGAAAGAGCAGCTGGCCAAGTCGAAGACCTTCGGTCAGGGTGCCCAGGCACGCGACCAGGTCGTCGAGAAGCTGCTCGAGGCCGTCGAGATCCCCGTTCCCGAGAAGCTCGTCGAGGACGAGGTGCACCGTCACCTCGAGCAGGAGAACCGCCTCGAGGACGACGAGCACCGCGCCGAGGTGAAAGAGAGCAGCGAGAAGGCCTTCCGCAACCAGATCCTCCTCGACGCCATCGCCGAGAAAGAGGCCGTCAAGGTCGAGCAGGACGAACTGACGCAGTACCTCATCCAGGGTGCGGCCCAGTACGGCATGGAGCCCGGCGAGTTCATCAAGGTCCTCGCCCAGAACGGCCAGATCCCCGCCATGGTCGGCGAGGTCGCTCGCAGCAAGGCCCTCGCGGTCGTGCTCAGCAAGGCCAAGGTCGTCGACGGCAAGGGCGACTCCGTCGACCTGTCCGCCTTCACCGCGACCGCGGGCGTCGGCGGCGACGACGACCACGCGGGTCACGACCACGCGTAAGCAGCAGGGGCGGGACGACTGACCCGTCACGTCGAGAGGGCCGGGTGCGAGATCGCACCCGGCCCTCCGTCGTTTCCGGCGCCGCGCCTCCCGGGCTCTCGGACGCGCCCCCACGAGGCCGTGGAGGCGCGGTATCTGCCGTGGGCGAACAGCCCGGAACCCGTGCGTTGGCTCCGATAGATTCGACGACAAGCGACAACGAATGGGAGCTCCACCATGGCCGACGTGACACTGCCCAACAGTGTTTTTGACCGACTGCTCAAAGACCGGATCATCTGGCTCGGCTCTGAGGTCCGCGACGAGAACGCCAACGAGATCGCCGCGAAACTGCTGCTGCTCGCTGCGGAAGACAGCGAGAAGGACATCTACCTCTACATCAACTCGCCCGGCGGGTCGATCACGGCGGGCATGGCGATCTACGACGCCATGGAGTTCGTGCCGAACGACATCGTCACCGTCGGCATCGGCATGGCCGCGTCGATGGGCCAACTGCTCTTGACGGCCGGCACCAAGGGCAAGCGTTACATCACGCCGAACGCGCGTGTCCTCTTGCACCAGCCGCACGGCGGGTTCGGCGGTACCTCGTCCGACATCCAGACGCAGGCGCAGCTCATCCTCTCGATGAAGCGCCGACTGGCCGAGATCACGGCCGCGCAGACGGGCAAGACCGTCGAGCAGATCAACGAAGACGGCGACCGCGACCGCTGGTTCACCGCTGAAGAGGCCCTCGAGTACGGCTTCGTCGACCACATCCGCGGCTCGGCCACCGACGTCGTCGGCGGCGCCGGCACCGACCAGGCCTAGGCCCTCCGCCCCTTCGTCAGAACGAGAAAGAGAAGAACTCATGGAACTCCCGATGATGGGTGGCGCGGGTCGAGTGCAGACCCCCAGCTCCCGGTACATCCTGCCCAGCTTCGAAGAGCGCACGGCCTACGGCTACAAGCGTCAGGACCCCTACGCCAAGCTGTTCGAAGACCGCATCGTCTTCCTCGGCGTCCAGGTCGACGATGCCTCGGCCGACGACATCATGGCCCAGCTGCTCGTGCTCGAGAGCATGGACCCCGACCGCGACATCACGCTCTACATCAACTCGCCCGGCGGCTCGTTCACGGCCATGACGGCCATCTACGACACGATGCAGTACATCCGTCCCGAGATCCAGACGGTCTGCCTCGGTCAGGCGGCGTCGGCTGCGGCCGTCCTGCTCGCCGCCGGCCAGCCCGGCAAGCGTCTCGCACTGCCCAACGCCCGCGTGCTGATCCACCAGCCCGCGACCGGTGGCAGCAGCGGCGGTCAGGCTTCCGACATCGAGATCCAGGCCGCCGAGGTGTTGCGCATGCGCACCTGGCTCGAAGAGACCCTGTCGAAGCACTCGAACAAGACGCCCGAGCAGGTGAACCGCGACATCGAGCGCGACAACATCCTGGGCGCTCAAGAGGCGCTCGAGTACGGTCTCGTCGACCAGGTCCTCGGTTCGCGCAAGAACCAGCCGGCGGCGCTGACGCGCTGATCTCGGCATGACGACGAAGGCCCCGGGCACCTGTCCGGGGCCTTCGTCGTGGCGATCGGCACGTCCTCCTCCGACCATCCCCGTCGGATGTGCTCGAACCACCCGGGTCGGTCCGTGAGTGTCGGCGGATCGGGTTAGGCTCGTTGCACACGACGACCGGTCCCGGTCGATGACCTCAGCCAATCAGGGAGGCCGAGCATGGCACGCATAGGTGAGAGTGCCGATCTGCTCAAATGCTCGTTCTGCGGCAAGAGCCAGAAGCAGGTCCAGCAGTTGATCGCCGGTCCTGGCGTGTACATCTGCGACGAGTGCGTCGAGCTCTGCAACGAGATCATCGAAGAGCGCCTCGCCGAGGCCGGTGACGAACCCGCGAGCGAGTTCGACCTGCCCAAACCCCGCGAGATCTACTCGTTCCTCGAAGAGTACGTGATCGGGCAGGACGCGGCGAAGCGTGCCCTCTCGGTGGCCGTCTACAACCACTACAAGCGCATCCGTGCCGCCTCGACCCTCACGGCCGCCGAGTCGCTCGCCGACGAGGTCGAGATCTCGAAGTCGAACATCCTGCTGATCGGCCCGACCGGCTGCGGCAAGACCTATCTGGCCCAGACCCTCGCCAAACGGCTCAACGTGCCGTTCGCCGTCGCCGACGCCACGGCCCTCACCGAGGCCGGTTACGTCGGCGAAGACGTCGAGAACATCCTGCTCAAGCTGATCCAGGCCGCCGACTACGACGTCAAGCGGGCCGAGACCGGCATCATCTACATCGACGAGATCGACAAGATCGCCCGCAAGGCCGAGAACCCGTCGATCACGCGCGACGTCTCGGGCGAGGGCGTGCAACAGGCGCTGCTCAAGATCCTCGAGGGCACCGTCGCCTCGGTGCCGCCGCAGGGTGGTCGCAAGCACCCCCACCAAGAGTTCATCCAGGTCGACACGACCAACGTGCTCTTCATCGTCGCCGGGGCCTTCGCCGGGCTCGAGGACATCATCTCGAACCGCGCCGGCAAGCGCGGCATCGGTTTCGGTGCCCCGTTGCACAGCAAAGAAGACGAGGCAGCCCTCTTCAGCGAGGTCCTTCCCGAAGATCTGCACAAGTTCGGCCTCATCCCCGAGTTCATCGGTCGTCTGCCCGTGGTCACCACGGTCACGCAGCTCGACCAGCCCGCCTTGATGCAGATCCTCACCGAGCCGAAGAACGCGCTCGTGCGGCAGTACCAGCGCATGTTCGAGATCGACGGGGTCGAGCTCGAGTTCGACCGCGGCGCCCTGGAAGCCATCGCCGACCTGGCCGTCCTGCGTCAGACCGGCGCTCGCGGGCTCCGTGCCATCCTCGAAGAGGTCCTCGGTCCGATCATGTTCGACGTCCCGTCGGACGACACCGTCGGGCGAGTCGTCATCACACGGGCCTCGGTGCTCGAGAACGCCGCGCCCACGATCGTGCCGCGCCTCGTCGAACAGCGCACCGAGAAGTCCGCCTAGCAGCGACGTCAGAACGCCCCCGCCGGTTCGGCGGGGGCGTTCTCGCGTGAGGCGAGGCCGCGTCGGCCGACGCGGTGTCAGGCGAGGCCGCGACGCGCGAGCAGGGGCTCGACCCGGGCGTCCCGACCGCGGAAGTCGCGGTAGGCCTCGAGCGGGTCCTTCGAGCCGCCGACGCCCAGCAGCCGTGAGCGGAACCGGTCACCGTTCTCGCGGGTGAGTCCGCCGTTCTGCTCGAACCACTCGACCGTGTCGGCGTCGAGCACCTCGCTCCAGATGTACGAGTAGTAGCCGGCGTCGTATCCGCCCGAGAAGGTGTGGGCGAAGTACGTGCTCGAGTAGCGGGTGGGGACCGACGCGGGGTCGAGGCCCGCCGCCGCCAGCGCCTCCTGCTCGAACGCCTCGACGTCGGTGACCGCCGCCGCCTCGGCCGACGACAACGCGTGCCACGCCTGGTCGAGCAGCGCCGCGGCGAGGTACTCGCTCGTCTCGAAGCCCTGGTCGAACCCCTGCGAGGCGATGAGCGCGTCGACCAGCGGCTGGGGGAGGCGTTCGCCGGTCTCGTGGTGCACGGCGTAGTTCGCGAGCACCTCGGGCCAGAGCATCCACATCTCGTTCACCTGGCTGGGGAACTCGACGAAGTCGCGGAAGACGTTCGTGCCCGAGAAGGTCGGGTAGGTCACCCGGGCGACGAGACCGTGCAGGGCGTGCCCGAACTCGTGGAAGAACGTCGTCACCTCGTCGAGCGTCAGCAGGGTCGGCTGGCCGGCCGGCGGTTTCGGCACGTTGAGGTTGTTGACCACCACCGTCGGCAGTCCGGTCAGGGAGGACTGCGAGACGAGCGGGTTCATCCAGGCGCCTCCGCGCTTGCTGTCGCGCGTGTACAGGTCGAGCACGTAGAGGCCGACCTCGGCGCCGTCGGCGTCGGTCACCTCGAAGACCCGCGCCTCGGGGTGGTACGCGACCAGGTCGGGGCGCTCGGCGAACCGCAGGCCGTAGAGCAGCCCCGCGGCGAAGAAGACGCCGTCGTGCAGAACGCGCTCGGCCTCGAAGTACGGGCGCATGGCGGCCGTGTCGACGTCGTGCTTCTCGGTGCGCACCCGTTCGGCGTACAGGGCCCAGTCCGAGGCCCGGACCGGCCGCCCGGCGACGCGCCCGCGCCCGGCCGGGTCGGCGCGCGCGTGGCGGGCGGCGGGGGGCGCGAGCCGCCCGGGCGGGTCGGCCACCGCCTCGGGGGTGCCCGCGGTCTCGCCCGCCGTGACGTAGGCGGCGTGCGACCGGAACCCGAGCAGCTCGGCCCGCTCGGCCCGCAGGCGGGCGATCTCGAGCACGAGCTCGCGGGTGTCGGGGTCGCCTCCGCGGCGTCCGCGCGAGAGCGACGCCTGCATGATGCGTTCGCGCAGCGCCTCGTCGGTCAGGCTCGCCAGGTAGGGGTGGCCGCTGAACAACACGAGGGTGATGACGTAGCGACCCTCGAGTCCACGCTCTCGGGCTGCCTCGGCGGTGGCGGCGATCGCCCCCGGGTCGAGTCCGTCGAGTTCGGCGACGTCGTCGACCACGACGGCGAGCTCGTTCGTGTCGGCCAACAGGTTCTTCTCGAACCGCGTCGTCAGGGTCGAGAGCCGTCCGTTGGGGTCGCGCAGGCGGTCCTTGGCTGCGTCGCGGGGGGCGGCCCCCGGGCGGGGGGCCTCGGCGACGGGCCGCTCGACGAGGTAGCGCTGCTCGGCGGTGAGGTCGAGGGCGTCCCGACGCTCGTGCACGCTGCGGAGACGGGCGAAGAGACGTGGGTCGAGGCGGATGGCGTCGGCGTGTGCCGCGAGCCGCGGGGCCAGTTCGAGTTCGAGGGCGTCGGTGGCCTCGGTCGAGTCCGACGAGGTCTTGTTGAAGAAGACGTGCTCGACGCGGGTGCGCATGGCGCCGCTGCGTTCGAGGGCGGCGACCGTGTTCTCGAAGGTCGGCTCGGCAGGGGCGGCCGCGATGACCTCGACCTCGGCCAACTGCTCGGCGAAGCCGGCCTCGAACGCGGGGCCGTAGTCGTCGTCGGTGATGCTCGCGAACGGCGGCAGCGAGTACGGCAGCGTGCTGGGGGAGAGGAACGGGTTCGTCATCAGCCCACACTAGGAGGCGCGCTAGGGTCGCCGCATGAGCGAACGCCCCGAGACGCCCGCCCGGTACACCCACGGCCACCACGAGAGCGTGCTGCGCAGCCACTCGTGGCGGACGGTCGAGAACTCGGCCGCGTACCTCGAGCCGCACCTCGTGCCCGGGGTCAGCGTCCTCGACGTCGGGTCGGGGCCGGGGACCATCACCGTCGACATCGCCGGACGAATCGCGCCCGGTCGGGTGATCGGCATCGACGCCGCGGCCGGCATCGTCGAGCAGGCGACGTCGCTCGCGGTCGAGGCCGGCCTGCACAACGTGCAGTTCGAGACCGCCGACCTGTTCGCCCTGCCGTTCGACGACGACGCGTTCGACGTCGTCCACGCACACCAGGTGCTGCAGCACGTGGGCGAACCGGTGGCCGCCCTGCGCGAGATGCGTCGGGTGACCCGCCCCGGGGGAGTCGTGGCCGTCCATGACGTCGACTACCACGGCTGTGTCTGGGCTCCCGAGAACCCCGGTCTCGACCGGTGGATGGACGTCTACCAGGCCGTGCACCGCGGCAACGGCGGCGAACCCGACGCCGGGAGGCGCCTCAAGGGCTGGGCGCTCGAGGCGGGCTTCGTCGACGTGGCGAGCAGCGCCTCCGTGTGGTGCTTCGCCTCGGACGAGGACCGCACCTGGTGGGGTGACAGCTGGGCGGCCCGGGCGACGGAGTCGGCGTTCTACGCCGACGCGATCGAGAAGGGTGCGGCCACGCACGACGAGCTGCACGCGATCGCCGACGCCTGGCGAACCTGGCGCGACGCCCCCGACGGCTGGTTGATCATGCCGCACGGCGAGCTGCTCGCCCGCGCCTGACCGCGACCAGCAGCCGGCGACCAGCGGTCGGCGAGTGATCGAGAAGACACGACATGCCGCTCACCCCCAGAGGTGAGCGGCACGTCGTCACATCTCGGCCGACGTGGCGCTAGTCGTCGTCGCCCTCGGCGTCGACGGGCTCGTGGATGCGGGCCTCGCCGGTGACGGCGTCGACCCGGATGACCGTGCCGTCGTCGAGCTCGACGACGGGACGGCGCTCGAGCCAGGTCAGCGTCCAGCGCCACGAGGTCGCGTCGACTCGCTGGTCGGCGAGCTCACGCTCGACCTGGGCGACCGCCCCGAGGACGGGAGCGGGCAGCTCGGCCGGGGCCGCGCCTCCCACGCTCCACCGCGTGCCGAGCTGCATCAGGCACCCGCCGTCGGGGCCGGAGCGGCGCCGACACCGGCGTCGGCCGGCACCTCGGCGAAGACGATGTCACCGACCGCCAGCTCGTCGCCCTGGGCGAACGACAGCTCGGCGATCTTGCCGACCGCCGCGAGGTCACCTGCCGCGAGCTTCACGAGCTCGAGCTGGGCCGAGGGGCCCGTGATGACGGCCGAGGCCACCGGGGTCTTCTGCGAGGCCTTGGCGTCGGACTTCGCCCGCCGGACGAAGATCAGTGCCTGCCCGACGAGCCCCACGAGACCGGACGAGGTCTCGCCCTCGGTGAGGCCGAGCTCGTCGACGGTCGGCCACGCGGCCCGGTGCACCGAGTCGTCGTGCGTCCACGACCAGACCTCTTCGGTCGCGAATGGCAGGTAGGGCGCCAGCAGACGCAGCAGACCCTCGAGCACCGTCCGCAGCGCGAGCACGGCCGAGGCCTGCTCGGCCGGCGTGGTGGCACCGTAGGCGCGCTCCTTCACGAGCTCGAGGTAGTCGTCGCAGAACGTCCAGAAGAACTTCTCGGTCGTCTCGAGCGCGCGGGCGTGGTCGTAGCCCTCGAGCGCCTCGGTCGCGGTCTCGATCACGGCGGCGAACGACGCGAGCAGGTCGCGGTCGAGCGGCTGCGTGATCTCGAACTCGCCCGAGGGCAGCTCGAACGAGTAGACGAACTTCGCCGCGTTGAGCACCTTGATCGCCAGACGGCGGCCGATCTTGATCTGCTTGGGGTTCTGCGGGTCGAACGCCGCGTCGGTGCCCAGTCGGCTCGACGCCGCCCAGTAGCGCACCGAGTCCGAACCGTGGTCGTCGAGCATGGCGGCCGGGGTGACCACGTTGCCCTTCGACTTCGACATCTTCTTGCGGTCGGGGTCGACGATGAAGCCCGAGATCGACGCGTTCTTCCACGGCACGGTGCCCGACTCGAGCTGTGACCGGAGCATCGTCGAGAACAGCCAGGTGCGGATGATGTCCTGACCCTGGGGGCGCACGTCGTACGGGAACACGAGGTCGAACAGCTCGGGATCGCGCTCCCACCCGCCGGCCAGCTGCGGGGTGAGCGACGAGGTCGCCCACGTGTCCATCACGTCGACCTCGCCGACGAAGCCGCCGGGCACGCCGCGCTGCGACTCGTCGTAGCCGGGTGCCGCCTGGGACGCCGGGTCGATGGGCAGCTGTGCCTCGGTGGGCACGATCACCTGGTCGAAGACCGGGTTGCCGTCGCCGTCGAGCGGGTACCAGACCGGGATCGGCACGCCGAAGAACCGCTGGCGCGAGATCAGCCAGTCGCCGTTGAGGCCGTTGACCCAGTTGTCGTAGCGGACGCGCATGAAGTCGGGGTGGAAGGCCACCTCGCCGCCGCGCTCGAGCAGCGAACCCTTGAGCTGCTCGTCGCGGGCACCGTTGACGATGTACCACTGGCGGGTCGAGACGATCTCGAGCGGCTTGTCGCCCTTCTCGAAGAACTTCACGGGGTGCGAGATCTTGCGGATCTCACCCACGAGCTCGCCCGACGCGGTCAACTGCTCGACCACGGACTGCTTGGCGCTGAACACCGTCTTGCCGGCCAGCTGGGCATAGGAGGCGCGCCCCGCCTCGGACGTGATCGCCTCGGGGGCCTCGCTGACGAAACGACCGTCGAAGCCGATCACGGCGCGGTTCGGCAGCTGCAGCTCGCGCCACCAGACCACGTCGTTGGTGTCACCGAAGGTGCAGACCATGGCGATGCCGGAGCCCTTGTCGGGCTGGGCGAGGTGGTGCGCCACCACGGGCACCTCGACGTCGAACAGCGGCGAGCGGACGGTCGTGCCGAACAACGCCTGGTAGCGCTCGTCGTCGGGGTGGGCGACGAGGGCCACGCAGGCCGGCAGCAGCTCGGGCCGCGTGGTGTCGATCAGCACGTCGCCCTGGCCGTCGGTGCGGTGGAAGGCGAGCTTGTGGTACGCCCCGGGCATCTCTTTGTCCTCGAGCTCGGCCTGGGCCACGGCCGTGCGGAACGTGACGTCCCAGAGCGTGGGCGCGTCGGCCTGGTAGGCCTCGCCGCGGGCCAGGTTGCGGAGGAAGGCCTTCTGCGCGATGGCCTGCGAGTCGTCGTCGATGGTGCGGTAGCTCTGGGTCCAGTCGACCGAGAGGCCGAGCTTCCGCCAGACGTCCTCGAACTGCTTCTCGTCCTCCACCGTGAGGCGCTCGCACAGCTCGATGAAGTTGCGACGCGAGATCGGCACCTGGTCGGCGGCCTTCGACGACTTGTTGTCGCCACCCTCGAAGGGCGGGGTGAAGTCGGCGTCGTAGGGCAGCGACGGGTCGCAGCGCACGCCGTAGAAGTTCTGCACGCGACGCTCGGTCGGCAGGCCGTTGTCGTCCCAGCCCATCGGGTAGAACACGCGCTTGCCGCGCATGCGCTCGAAGCGGGCCTTGACGTCGGTGTGCGTGTAGCTGAACACGTGGCCGATGTGGAGGCTGCCCGAGGCGGTCGGCGGCGGGGTGTCGACCGAGAACACGGAGGCGCGGGTCGCGTCGGTGCGGTCGAAGCGGTAGGTGCCGTCGGCCTCCCAGACCTGACCCCAACGGGCCTCGAGTCCTTCGAGGGCGGGCTTCTCGGGCATCGCTGACGTCATGGTCTTCTCCGGTTCTGTGGACGGCACCGTGTCGGTGGGGAGGTGCCTGGTTGTGGGACTCCGACCAGTGTACGCACCCTCGCGAGGGCTCCTCGGGAGCCGCCACCGCGCCTCCTGCAGGGCTGCGGTCACTGCACGCCTGCGCACGCTGCACTGGTACTGACATGGCGGTTCTGCTAGGCTCGCGGGGTTTTGCCGACGCTGGGGTCGACTGCCACCGCCCGACGACCTGGAGGCCTCATCCGATGTCAGCCAAGAAGAACGACAGCAAGAAACCCGCCCGCCGGAAGCTCACCACCGACGACGTGACCGTCGTCGAAGAGGGGCTGCTCAAGCGCGCGGTCAGTGCCGCCGCCCTCGGCAACGCCATGGAGTGGTTCGACTTCGGCGTCTACGCCTACATCACGACGACGATCGCCCAGGTGTTCTTCCCGCCGGGCAACGACGCGTTGAACATCCTCTTCACCTTCGGCACCTTCACCGCCGCCTTCATCGTGCGCCCGATCGGCGGCGCGTTCTTCGGCCCGCTCGGTGACCGCATCGGCCGCCAGAAGGTGCTCGCCCTGACGATGATCCTCATGGCGGCCGGGACGCTCGCCATCGGCCTGATCCCGTCGTACGCGACCATCGGCCTCTGGGCGCCCGTCCTGCTGCTGCTGGCGCGCCTCCTGCAGGGATTCTCCACCGGTGGCGAGTACGGAGGCGCGGCCACGTTCATCGCCGAGTACTCGCCCGACAAGCGCCGCGGCTTCATGGGCTCGTGGCTCGAGTTCGGCACGCTCGCCGGCTACGTGCTGGGTGCCTCGCTGGTCACCGGCCTGCAGCTCGGCATGAGCGAGGAGGCGCTGCTCGCCTGGGGCTGGCGCATCCCGTTCCTGATCGCCGGGCCGCTCGGCCTGATCGGGCTCTACCTGCGCCTCAAGCTCGAGGAGACCCCGGCGTTCCAGAAGCAGCAGGAGGAAGCCGCCGGGCGCGAGCACGTCAAGGTGCCGTTCGTGAAGCTCTTCGCCGAGAACTGGCGTGCGCTGATCGTCTGCATCGGCCTGGTGCTGGTGTTCAACGTGACCGACTACATGCTGCTGTCGTACATGCCGACCTACCTCACCAACACGCTCGGCCGCAGCGCGACCTCGGGGCTGCTGCTCGTGATCGTCGTGATGGTCCTGATGATGATCGTCATCACGTTCAGCGGGCGACTGAGCGACCGGTTCGGGCGGCGCCCGGTTCTGTTCGCCGGCTGCATCGGATTCCTGGTGCTGTCGTGGCCGGCCCTCAAGCTCGTGCAGTCCGAGAGCACGCCCCTCGTGTTCGTCGGCCTGCTGGTCCTCGGCCTGGTCCTCGTCACCTTTACGTCGACCATGCCGTCGACGCTGCCCGCGTTGTTCCCGACGATCATCCGCTACGGCGCCCTGGCCATCGCGTTCAACGTGTCGGTCTCGCTGTTCGGCGGCACCACGCCCCTGGCCACCGAGGCGCTGGTCGTCTGGGCCGAGGGGGAGGGCTTCTCCTGGGCCCACGACATCCCCGCCTTCTACCTGATGGCCGCGGCCGTGATCGGCCTCGTCGCCGTGTGGTTCACGAAGGAGACGGCCAACGAGCCGCTGCTCGGCTCGGGCCCGTCGGTCGCGACCGACGACGAGGCGCGTGAGTTGGTTGAGGCCTACGCCGACGAGTCGAGCGAGGTCGCGAAGTCGGACTGGGCGCTCGAGTGGGCGCAGTCCGGGCTGATCGACGTGGTCGACCCGAAGGCCGCCGAGGCCGACGCCGCCCGCCGCGCCCGTCCCTGATCTCACCCGCCGCGTTCGAGACATCACGACGTGCCGTTCACCCTCGGCGGTGAGCGGCACGTCGTGTCATCTGGCCGGGCCGGGCCGGGCCGGTCGGGCGGGGCTCGGGGCGAGCGGCGAGCAGAGCGCGGGGGGGGGCGGGCTGCGGGGCGCCGAACACGTCCGCCGTGCGGCCCTGCTCGACGATCCGGCCCTCGTGCATCACGGCGACCCGGGCGGACATGTGCTCGACGACGTCCAGGTCGTGCGAGATGAAGACGTAGGCGAGCCCGTCCTGCCGCTGCAGCTCGTCGAGCAGGTCGAGCACCTGGGCCTGCACCGAGACGTCGAGCGCCGAGACCGGCTCGTCGCAGACGATCACGCGGGGCCGCGGGGCGAGGGCCCGGGCGATGGCGACGCGCTGACGCTGGCCTCCCGACAGCGTGTCGGGGCGTCGCGCGGCCGCGTCGGCGGCGAGACCGACGCGCGCCAGCAGGGCGACGACCTCGGTCGCGACCGGCCGGAGGCGCGTGCTGCGTCCGGAAGTCAGCGCGTCGGCCAGCAGTCGGCCCACCGTGAAGCGCGGATCGAACGAACTCGCCGGGTCCTGGTAGATCGCCCCGAGCTCGCCGCGGCGGGGACGGCGGGCCCGCTCGCGGGCCGGGGCCCAGGGCGTGCCGGGCAGTTCGGCCGTGCCGGCGTCGGGGTCGTCGAGGCCGAGCAGCAGACGAGCCGTCGTCGTCTTGCCCGAGCCCGACGCTCCGACGAGGCCGAGCGTGTCGCCGGCCCGCAGCGAGAGCGAGACGTCGTCCACGGCGACCCGGTCCGGCCCCCGGCGCCCCGCGAAGACACGGCGCAGGCCCGTCGCCACGAGGACGGGGCCGGCGGGGGGAGTCGTCGACGCGACCGGTGTCGACGAGCCGCGCGCGCCTCCTGGTGGGGGTGCGTCGGAGGCGACCGGCGTCGTCGACGCGGGCGCGCCTCCTGCGTCCGGGCCGTCGGGCGTCACCGGGGCGGACAGGCGCCGGCCCCGCGGGGCCCCACCCGGCAGGGCGGCGAGGAGCATGCGCGTGTAGTCGGCCTGCGGCGAGTCGAGCACGGTCGCCGTGGGGCCCTGCTCGACGACGCGCCCGTCGCGCATCACGACGACGCGGTCGGCCAGGCGGCGCACGACCCCGAGGTCGTGGCTGATGGCGAGGACGGCCGTCCCCGCGTCGCGCAGGGCGGCGAGCCGGTCGACGACCAGGCGCTGCACCTCGGCGTCCAGGGCCGTGGTGGGCTCGTCGGCGACGATCACACCGGGCCGCAGGGCGAGGGCCGCGGCGATGAGCGCCCGCTGCCGCAGCCCGCCCGAGAGCTCGCCCGACCGCAGGCCGCGGCGCACCTCGGGGTCGGGCATGCCGACCTCGGTGAGGACCTCGAGCACCCGGGCCCGACGGGCGGTCGGCGAGAGTCGCGTGTGCAGGCGCAGGGCGTCGTCGATCTCGCGGCCGACGGGTCGCAGGGGGTCGAGCGAGACCAGGGCGTCCTGCAACACGAGCCCGATGCGCGGGCCACGCAGCCGGCGCCAGCGGCGCTCGGTCAGCGTGAGCAGGTCGTCGTCCCCGAGTCGCAGGGCGCCGGCCGTCACGGTGCCGCCGGTCAGCCCGAGCACGGCCCGGGCGGTCACGCTCTTGCCCGAGCCGGACTCGCCGACCAGGGCCACGCACTCGCCGGGCCGCAGCGAGAAGGACACGTCGTCGACGGCGGTCACCCCGTCGAACGCGACGTGCAGACGGTCGACGACGAGGTCGTCCGAGGAGGCGCGGTGGGGGTCGCCGAGAGCGGCGCCGGTCGGCGGCGGTTCCGTGGTCATCGCCGTCCTCCTCGTCCCCGTCGCGCCAGACCGCGCCCCAGCACCGTGGCCGACGCGGCCGTCACCACGACGGCCAGCCCCGGGAAGACGGTCATCCACCAGGCGACCGCGAGGTACGTGCGCCCGGCCGAGAGCATCGCACCCCACTCGGGCGCCGGGGGTGGCGACCCGAGTCCCAGGTAGCTCAGCGACGAGGCCCAGACCACGGCCTGGCCGAGGCCCAGCGTGGCGAGTACGACGACGGGGGCGAGGGCGTTCGGCAGCACGTGGCGCAGCAGCACGACGCCGGGACGGCGCCCGAGCACGGTCGCGGCCCCGACCATCGGCGACCGGCGGACGGACGCCCCCTGGCTGCGGACGATGCGGGCGTACCCGGGGGCGGGCGCGAGGCCGACGGCGATCGTCGCCGGCACGGCCCCGGGCCCGGGGAACGCGATGACGACGAGCGCCAGCAGCAGGCCGGGCAGGGCGAAGAGGCCCTCGAGCACGCGGCGCACGCCCGCGGCGGGCGCCCGGCCGACGGGGCGGGGCCCGCCGAGGCCCGCCAGGACGCCGAGCGCCACACCCAGCCCCGTGCCGATCAGCGTGGCGACGAGCCCGATCGTCAGCGAGGCACCGGCCCCGTGGACGACGCGGGTCCACACGCCTCGCCCGGACTCGGCCGTGCCGAACGGGTGCGCGGGCGACGGGCCGGTGAACGCGTCGGTCGGCGACCCGGCGAGCGGGTCGGCGGGGGCCAGCAGGTGCGGTGCGACCGCCATCGCGACCACGAGCAGCAGCAGAGCGGCCGCGACGAGTTCCGCCGGGCCGAGCGGCAGGCGCCGCCGGGCGACCCGGGGCGAGGAGGCGCGGGCCGGGGCGGCGCCCCCGGGCCGGTCCGGCAGCACGGTCATGCCGCGCGTCCTCTCGGGTCGACGGCGCGCTCGGCCAGGTCGCCGAGGGCCACCACGACGACGTAGGCGAGGGCCGAGACGAGGGCGACGCCGGTCCCGAGCGGGATGTCGCGCAACGTGACCGCCCCGAGCAGGGTGCGGCCGAGGCCCGGGCGGGCGAAGACCGACTCGACGACGACGGCCCCGCTGAGCAACGAACCGAACGCCCAGCCCGACAGGGCGAGCCCGGGCAGGGCCGCGTGTCGGAGCAGGTGTCGGACGAACAGGCCCGACGGGCCCTCACCCCGGGCTCGGGCCGAGAGGGCGAACGGTGTGGCCGCGGCGTCGAGGAGCGAGTCGCGGGTCACCTGGCCGAGGAACCCCGCGACGGGGACCGCGAGCGTGACGACCGGCAGGACGAGCCCCGCGGGGGTGCCCGTGCTCACCGGGGGAAGCAGCCCGAGCTCGCTGCTGAAGACCAGGATGAGCAGGCTGGCCAGCCAGAAGTGCGGCACGGCCGAGGCGACGACCTCGAGCCCGGACGACACCGCCGAGGCGATCCGACCGCTGAGGCTCGCCCACCAGGCGGTCGCGATCGCCAGCAGCCAGGCCACGACCAGGGCCAGCAGGGCCAGGCCGATCGTGCCCGGCAACTGGTCGAGCAGCAACCGGCTGACGTCGGTGCGCAGCGAGTACGAGGTACCGAGGTCGCCCGTGGCGAGCCGTCCGAGCTGGGCGAGGTACTGCATGAGCAGTGGTTGGTCGAGGCCGTACTGCCGGCGGACCGTGTCGAGCGCCTCGGCCGACGCCTGCGACCCCGGACCGCCGAGGATCGCCTCGGCCGGGTCGCCGGGGACGAGCCGGATGGCGAAGAAGATGATCGTCGCGACGGCCCAGAGCACGAAGACCGCACCGAGCAGGCGGCCGACGAGCCACCGACCCGCACGTCGCCACCGCCCCGGACGCACCCGGTCAGCTCGCCTTGTAGGCGTCGTACATCGTCGGAGCCTGGACCGTCGGCAGGGCACGGACGCCCTGGACGGCCGAGCGCACCAGGTAGTGGTTCTGCTGGTCGTACAGCGGCAGGACGTGCCACCCCTCGAGGATCATCTGCTGCGCCTGCTGGTAGAGGTCGGCGCGCTCGTCGGCGTCGCTCGTCTCGGAGGCGCGGGTCAGGAGGTCGTCGAGGGCCGGTTCGCTCGTCTGCGACAGGTTGGCGAAGTAGCCGCTCGGGGCCGGGGTGATGCCGTCGCTGTCGTAGAGGATGCGCAACACGTCGGGGCCGACCTTCGTGTACGGCGCGCTCACCAGGTCGTACTCGTTCGCGGCGAGGGCGCCGTACCAGCTCGAGAGGTCGAGGGGCTCGAGGGTGACGTCGAAGCCGAGGTCCTTCGCGCCGGCCTGGACCTGCTCGAACAGCGACTGCTCGGCCGGGATCGACTGGTTCGTGCTCACCGGGAACGTCGCGGCGAGGCGCACGCCGTCCTTCGTCCGGTACCCGTCCGCGTCGCGGGTGGTCCACCCGGCCCGGTCGAGCAGGTCGTTCGCCGCGTCGGTGTCGACGTCGAAGAGCGACTCGTCGGAGAACGCCAGCGGCTCGACGCTCGACAACGGGCTGTAGGACCGCGTCGCCGTGCCGAAGAACAACGAGTCGATGCCCGAGTCGACGTCGACCCCGCGGATGAACGCCTCGCGGACGCTCGGGTCGTCGAAGGGCGCCTTGCCGGCGTTGAGCTCGATGCGGTTGGAGGCGCCCGGGCGCGGGGCGTCGATCTCGTCGAGCGAGTCGTCCTTCGCCGCGGCGACGAGGGTGTCGGGCTGCGCGTTGTCGATCACGTCGACCTGGCCGGCCTGCAGCGCGGCGTAGCGGGACGCCGAGTCGGGGATGAACCGCCAGACGATCTCGTCGAGGTACGCGGGCCCCTGGTGCCCGGCGTCGGCCGGGGGCGAGGCGTAGTCGTCGTTGCGGGTGAGGACGACCTGCTGCTGTTTGGTCCACGAGTCGACCACGAACGGGCCGGTGCCGACCGGCGACTCGCAGTTGACCTCTTGGCTGCGGGTCAGGGCCTCGGGCGACTCCATCGCGAGCCAGGGCTGCGAGAGGGACTCGAGGAGGGCGCTGTCGGGCTCGCTCAGGTCGAAGCGTGCCGTGCGGGCGTCGACCGCCTCGACGCCCGTGACCTTGCCGAGGGCGAGGTACCCGGTCGACGACAGCGTCGTGGGGTCTTGGAGGTGGGCGACGTTGGCCGCCACGGCGGCGGCGTCGAACGGCGTGCCGTCGGTGAAGGTCACGCCGTCCTTCAGCGTGAAGGTCCAGCTGAGGCCGTCGGAGGCCTCTTGCCAGGAGTCGGCCAGCCACGGCACGATGTCACCGTTCGCGTCCTTCGAGACGAGCGACTCGAGGTACTGCGTCGACACGAGCGCCTGCGGGTAGTTGCCGCCCACGTGGGGGTCGAGGCAGGTCGGTTCGGCGTCGCCCGAGGCGTAGGTGAGCGTGCCCCCGGAGACCGGGGTGGACGAGGCGTCGGGGTCGCCCCCGCTCGTGCAGCCGGCGAGCACGAGGCTCGCGACGGCGGTGGCGGCGATCAGGACGGGCAGGCGGCTGCGCATGGGGCTCCGGGCGTGGGGAGTGACGGGACGTCGGGTGTGATCCGACGACGCCGAGGAGAGGACGACATTCGTGGACCGGGTGCAACAAGTGCGCCGTCGAGTCTAGCGGCATGATGGTGGCCATGTCAGATGGACCAGGCCCGACCCGCACCCGGCGGCCGGTCGGCCGACCTCGCCGCTCGTCCGCCGAGATGCTGGCCGACGCGGCCGCCGAGCTGTTCCTCGAGAACGGATACGCCGGGACGACCGTCGACGACATCGCCCGCCGGACCGGCGTCAGCCGCGGCACGTTCTTCAACTACTTCGAGGCCAAGTCCGACCTCTTCTGGCTCGACCTCGACCGGAGCCTCGCGGATCTCGGGGACCTGCTGCGCGCCTCCTCGGGGCTCTCGCCGGTCCGGGCCGTCGAGGCGGCGCTCGTCGCGCTCGCCGAGGGCCACGACCCCGAGCGCGTGCCCTGGGCACTGACCCAGTCCGAGGCTATGGCCCTCGGCGACGACCTCGTCGCGTCGGCCGCCGTCCGGTTCGTGCGCCAGCAGGGGGTCGTCGCGTCGTACGTCGCCGAGCGCTCGGACCGCGATCGGTCGGATCTCTCGTCCCAGGTCGTCGGATCGGCCCTGATCGCCGCCGCGGCGGCTGCGATCGCCACCTGGGCTCGTGCCGGGGTGTCGCGGGGCCCCCTCGGGCCGGTCGTCGCGGCGGCCGTCGGGCCCGTCGCGGACGGGCTCGACGCCCGGGAGGCGCGCTCGGCCTAGACGGTGGGTGTCGGCGACGTCGAGGGGGACGTGGGCGAGAGAACGTCGACGAGCTCGGCGCGCTTCGGGAAGACCCACTTGTTCATGGCCCAGTAGCGGAAGACCATGGCGAGCATGGTGCCTATGATCGGGCCGCTGACGAAGTCGGCGATCTCTTGTGTGGCCAGCGACACGTTCGGCACCTCGAGGCCGAGGCCGTATCGGGACAGGTAGGCGGGGGCCGAGTTGATGGCGACGCCGACGAGGCTGACGATCACGAACAGCAGCATCTCGTGGGCGGTGTGACGCTCGCTCCGGTCGTCGAACGACCACTTCTTGTTCATCCAGTACGAGAAGACCGTCGCGACGATGATGCCCAGCGCGAGGGCGGTGACGGGGTGCTGGGGGATGACGAACAGCTTGAGCCCGTAGTTGATCACCATGGTGATCACGAAGCCGATGCCCCCGACGACGAGGAACCGCGCCGCGGAGGGGTGCTCTCTGATGAGCTTGATGACTGCTTGCACTGCATCACGGTAGCCGAGAGCGTCATGAAGTGGCTGGAAGCGACCACGGGATGCGTCACAAATCATCCCCCGAACGAGAGGGTGAGCCCGCGCGACGCCGGAGGAGTGAGGCGGTCTCACACTCGCGGATGACATCTGGTCACGGCCTGGTCACGGCGTGAGGAATCGTCGTCAGTCCTGGCTAACGTCGTGCTCGTCGGACCGGGTCACCGGGACGACGACCGGTCGCCCCGGGGTGGGCCAGGGCGACCGGTCCACCCTGACTCACGGAAGAGGACACCACTCATGAAGAAGACCGTGTCGACCGCCACCGCGCTGTCGACGGCCATCGTCATCGCCCTGGGGGGCATCGCACTGAGCGGACAGGCGGCCTCTGCGGAGTCGCTTCCGATCGAGCAGGAGGCGGCGGTCACCCCGTCGGTCACCGCGCCGGTGGTCGAGGCGGTGGAGGAGCCCCCGGGCATCGTCGGACCCGCCGAGCAGCCCGTCCCCGGCGCCGATCAGCTCGTGGAGCCTGCCGTGGAGCCCACGGTCGAGCCGGTGGTCGGTCTCGATCCGACGGACGACGAGCTGCCCGAGACGATCGACGCGACCACGGTCGTCCCTCCCGCCACCGCCGGCGTCGTCGCCCGGGCCGCGGCCTTCTACGTCGCGAGTCCGCAGCAAGGTGCCGTGTACCCGGCCCTCGGCTACGAGCTCGTCATCGACACGACCGAGGCGCCCGTCTCGTACGAGCTGTTCGACTCGGCCGGAGAATCGCTCGGTGGCGAGTTCGAGGCGCAGGGTCCGCGTGTCTCGCGGTACGTCCACCTCGACGACGACGCGCCGGCCGACCAGTCGGTGACCGTGGTCGTGCAGGACGAGCGCGGTGTCGTGATCGGGTCCGAGATCCGGTCGTTCCGGGTGGAGGTCCCGACCTCGCCCGCCGTCGCCATCAGCTCCCCTCGTCAGGGTGAGGTCCTCCGGACGCCGTCCACGACGTGGCCGGGTGGCGGCTCGTTCGTCCTCGAGGGCACCGCGGTGGCGGGCTCGTGGCTCCACTACTCGTACGAAGCGCTGTCGGCGCAGACCGGATGGGGAAGCGACTACGACGCCCCGGTCGTTCGATCCGACGGTACCTGGGCCATCGCCGACGGCCTGCCCTACGGCTCGTGGCGGGCCACGGTGCAGCAATACGTCGGAGTCGGGGACCCCGCCCTCGGGGGCGAGGCGCAGCCCTCACTGAGTCGCCTGTCGGCACCGGTGACCGTCGAGTTCACGCTGGCCGCGCCCGTGGTCACGGCTGCTCCGACCGAACCCGCTGCCGTGCCGGTCACCGTGCGACCGGCGGTGGTGGGCAGCACCCGCGTCGTCGCCGCCGCGCACCGCTCCGACCTCGCCTTCACCGGCCCGTCCGAGACGGCGCCGTGGGCGGGTCTCACCGGCATGGTGCTCGTGGGTCTCGGGGTGGCGACCGTCTTCGTCGCCCGGCGCCGCGCCTCCCGGGGCTGAGCCGCCGCGCGGCCGTCAGCGACGAGCCGGGTCGGATGCCCTCCGGGGCGTCAGGCTCGGCTCGTCCGGCGTGGAGAGGGTGAGCACGGCTTCTTCGACCGCGTCGTGGTCCTCGAGCTCTCGCTCGACCCTGCGGAGTGCCACCGCGACGTGCTCTTCACGGTCGTTGCCGGTCATGTCGACCGCTGCGACCAGGTAGAGCCGGCCGGGGCCCACGAACTCGGTGTGCAGATACGTCACGCGAGCGATCTCGGGGCGGGCCAGGAGGCGCTCGAGGACGGTCGACTCGAGTTCGTCCGACGGGCTCTCGCCGACGAGGAACCGCCGGTTGCGGTCGACCAGCACGAGAGCCACCACGCCGAGCAGCACGCCGACGGCGATCGACCCGATCGCGTCGAACACCGCCGACCCGGTGATCTGGTGCAGGAAGATCCCGAGGAACGCGATGAGGAGTCCGACCAGCGCGGCCGCGTCCTCGGCGAAGACGGCCCGCAGGGTCGAGTTCGAGCTGCGCAGGACGAAGCGCAGGGTCGGCGCGCCCCGCTCGCGGGCCGAACCCCTGGCCTGGCGGAAGGCCTGCAGGAACGACGTTCCCTCGAGCGCGAATGCGATCGCGAGGACGACGTAGTTGATCAGGTAGTTCTCCGCCTCCTCGTCGGCGGTCAACTGCGAGATGCCGTGCTGGATCGACACGACGGCGCCCACGGTGAACAGGCCGAAGGCGGCGAACATCGACCAGACGTACGTCTCCTTGCCGTAACCGAGAGGGTGCGCGTCGTCCCGGCGCTTGATGCCGCGCTTGTCGGCGATGAAGAGGAAGACCTCGTTGCCCGTGTCCGCCCACGAGTGCGCCGACTCGGCGACCATCGAGGCCGACCCCGTCAGGAACGCGGCGACCGTCTTCGCGACGGCGATCAGCAGGTTGGCGAGGAACGCCACGATCACGGTGACCGTGCTCTCGGGCTTGGCCGGCGATCCGGACGGGGTGGAGGACATGGCCTCGATCCTGCTCCTCGGGACGGCCTCGCGCCTCCCCGGCTCTGACGGTAGGATCGACCACGCATCGATCCGGCCA
The DNA here is from genome assembly GCF_001297205.1 of Frigoribacterium sp. RIT-PI-h. Lineage (NCBI taxonomy): Bacteria > Bacillati > Actinomycetota > Actinomycetes > Micrococcales > Microbacteriaceae > Frigoribacterium > Frigoribacterium sp. RIT-PI-h. The sequence continues at coordinate 22,595 of NZ_LHOZ01000064.1, forward strand.
TCACCGGGGAGCACCCGGAAGAAAGCGACCGGCGGGCCACGGCCCGGTGGTCGTCGGTAGAACCGGGCGGGGCAGGCCCGTCACAGCCGCAGCAGAGCGGTCGCGGTCGCCGTCCGAGAGGGCGACGACGGCGGCAAGCGGGGTGGTACCGCGTCACCCGGGTCAGGCACCCGGACGGCGTCCTCGTGGTCAGAAGGTCCCTCGGCCAGTGCAGCGGGGGCGACCCACCGCACGACCTGGAGAACCGATGACCTACCCCAAGGGTTCCGACGCCACCGGCGTCCCCGCCTCGCCGCGATTCCCCGAGATCGAGACCGGCGTCCTCGCCTTCTGGAAGCGCGACGACACCTTCGCCGAGTCGATCCGGGCGCGCGAGGGCTGCGACGAGTGGGTCTTCTACGACGGCCCGCCGTTCGCCAACGGCCTGCCGCACTACGGACACCTCCTGACGGGCTACGCCAAAGACGTGTTCCCGCGGTACCAGACCATGCGCGGCAAGCAGGTGCACCGACGCTTCGGTTGGGACACCCACGGGCTGCCCGCCGAGCTCGAGGCGATGCGCCAGCTCGGTCTGACCGAGAAGCACGAGATCGACGACATGGGCATCGACGTGTTCAACGCCGCCGCCCGCAAGTCGGTGCTGCAGTACACCGACGAGTGGCAGCAGTACGTCACCCGTCAGGCGCGCTGGGTCGACTTCGACCGCGACTACAAGACCCTCGACGTCGACTACATGGAGAGCGTCGTCTGGGCCTTCAAGCAGCTGCACGACAAGGGCCTCGCGTACGAGGGCTTCCGTGTGCTGCCGTACTGCTGGCACGACCAGACGCCCCTGTCGAACCACGAGCTGCGCATGGACGACGACGTCTACAAGAACCGCCAGGACCAGACGGTCACCGTCGCCTTCCCGCTCGTGGGCGCCAAGGCCGAGGCGCTCGGCCTGACCGGCGTCGAGGCGCTGGCCTGGACGACCACCCCGTGGACCCTCCCGACCAACATGGCGCTCGCCGTGGGGCCGGCCATCGACTACGTGGCCGTGCCCCACGCCCTGCTGCCGGGCGAGCGCAGCGGCGACCAAGAGCTGCTGACCGGCAGCGTGTTCCTGCTCGCCGCCGACACGCTCGGCGCCTACGCGCGTGACCTGGGCTACGAGTCCGCCGAGGCCGCCCAGTCCGCCGTCACCGCGACCTTCACCGGCGCCGAGCTCGAGGGCGTCGAGTACGACCGCATCTGGGACGTCTACGCCGACACCGAGGAGTGGGGCACCGAGAACGCCTGGCGCATCCTGGCCGCGGACTACGTCGCCACCGGCGAGGGCACCGGCATCGTGCACCAGGCCCCGGCCTACGGCGAGGACGACCAGCTGGTCTGCGCCGCCGCCGGCATCCCCGTCATCGTCTCGGTCGACGACGGGGGGCGCTTCCTGCCGATGTTCGACGAGCTGGGCGTCGCCGGCCTGCAGGTCTTCGAGGCCAACAAGCCGTTGGTGCAGCGCCTCCGCGCCGACGGCCGCCTGCTGCGCCTCGCCAGCTACGAGCACAGCTACCCGCACTGCTGGCGCTGCCGCAACCCCCTGATCTACAAGGCGGTGTCGAGCTGGTTCGTCCGCGTCACCGAGTTCCGCGACCGCATGGGCGAGCTGAACCAGCAGATCACCTGGGTGCCCGACAACGTCAAGGACGGCCAGTTCGGCAAGTGGGTCGGCAACGCCCGCGACTGGTCGATCTCGCGCAACCGCTACTGGGGTTCACCGATCCCGGTGTGGAAGAGCGACGACCCCGCCTACCCGCGCGTCGACGTCTACGGCTCGCTGGCCGAGATGGAGGCCGACTTCGGTCGACTCCCGACGAACGCCGACGGCGAGCCCGACCTGCACCGCCCCTTCATCGACGAGCTCACCCGCCCGAACCCCGACGACCCGACCGGGCAGAGCACCATGCGCCGCATCGAGGACGTCCTCGACGTCTGGTTCGACAGCGGCTCGATGCCGTTCGCCCAGGTGCACTACCCGTTCGAGAACCAGCAGTGGTTCGACGAGCACAGCCCCGCCGACTTCATCGTCGAGTACATCGGTCAGACCCGCGGCTGGTTCTACACGCTGCACACGCTGTCCACCGCGCTGTTCGACCGCCCGGCCTTCTCGAACGTCATCAGCCACGGCATCGTGCTCGGCTCCGACGGCCAGAAGATGTCGAAGAGCCTGCGCAACTACCCGGACGTCAGCGAGGTGTTCGACCGCGACGGGGCCGACGCCATGCGCTGGTTCCTCATGTCGAGCTCGGTGATCCGCGGCGGCAACCTCGTCGTCACCGAAGAGGGCATCCGCGAGGGTGTCCGACAGTTCCTGCTGCCGCTCTGGAGCACCTGGTACTTCTTCTCGCTCTACGCCAACGCCGCGTCCGGAGGCGCGGGTCGCCACGCCGCCCCCGGTTACGACGCGCAGTGGCGAACCGACTCGAGCGACGTCCTCGACCGCTACCTGCTGGCGAAGACGCGCCTCCTGGTCTCCGACGTCGAGGCCGCGCTCGACGCCCTCGACACGCCGCGGGCCACCGCGACGCTGCGCGATTTCGCCGACGTGCTGACCAACTGGTACGTCCGGCGCTCGCGCGACCGGTTCTGGTCGGGCGACGACGTCGACGCGTTCGACACCCTCTTCACGGTGCTCGTGACCCTCACCCGGGTCGCGGCCCCGCTGGCCCCGCTCGTCGCCGACGAGGTCTACAAGGGCCTCACCGGGGACCGCTCGGTGCACCTGACCGACTGGCCCGACGCCTCGGCGTTCCCGGCCGACGACGCCCTCGTGGCCGCGATGGACGCCGTCCGCGCCGTCGCCTCGAGCGGTCTGGCCCTGCGCAAGGCCCAGGGGCTGCGCGTCCGGCTGCCGCTGGCCCGCCTGACGGTCGTCACGCCCGATCCGGCCGGCCTCGAGGCGTTCGCCGACATCCTCCGCGACGAACTCAACGTCAAGCAGGTCGTCGTGACCCGCCTGACCGAGGAGAGCCTCGGCGAGTACGGCGTCACCCGGAAGCTCACCGTCAACGCCCGGGTCGCCGGCCCCCGCATCGGCAAGCAGGTGCAGCAGGTCATCCCCGCGGCGAAGAAGGGCGACTGGCAGCCCGCGGGCGAGAACGTCGTCGTCGGCGGTGTCGAGCTGGTGCCGGGTGAGTTCACCCTCGAGCTGGCGGTCGCGGACGCGTCGAGCGCCCTCGCCTTCGTCGGCGACGGCGGCTTCGTGCTGCTCGACACCGCGACCACGCCCGAGCTCGAGGCCGAGGGCCTGGCTCGTGACCTCGTCCGCGCCGTCCAGCAGGCCCGCAAGGTCGCCGACCTCGACGTGTCCGACCGCGTCACGACGACGCTCACGACCGACGCCGTCGCGGCCGCCGCCGTCGAGGCACACCGCGAACTGATCTCTCGCGAGACCCTGACCACCGAGCTGATCGTCGACGTCCACGAGGGCGTCGCCGAGAGGCCCGAGAAGACCGTCGTCGGATCGGGCCCCGGCTCGGCCGTCGTCGTGGAGGTACGACGCGCATGACCCCCGAGAAGAACGGCCGTGCCGGCGAACCCGCGGACGACCGCGGGGGCGAGTTCGCGGTCGGGGCGCAGCGCGTCTCCGACGAGCTGACGGCGCGCATCGGCGAACAGGCCCCGCAGCCCCGGCTCGAACCGACCCGGCGCGCCGTCGAGCTGCTCGGCGACCCGCAACGGGCGTACCCGGTGATCCACCTCACGGGCACCAACGGCAAGACGTCGACCAGCCGCATGATCGAGAGCATCCTGCGGGCGCACGGCCTGCGCACCGGCTTGATGACGAGCCCGCACCTCGTCCGCCTCAACGAGCGCATCGTCGTCGACGGCGAACCGATCAGCGACGAGCGCCTGGTCGCCAACTGGGACGACATCCAGCCCTACCTGACCATGGTCGACACCGACCTCGAGGGCTCGGGCGAACCCGCCCTGACCTTCTTCGAGGCCCTGACGGTGCTCGCCTTCGCCTGCTTCGCCGACGCCCCCGCCGACGTGGTCGTGCTCGAGGTCGGCATGGGAGGCGAGTGGGACAGCACGAACGTGGCCGACGGCCAGGTCGCCGTCTTCACCCCGATCGCGCTCGACCACCAGAATCGACTCGGCTCGACCGTGGCCGAGATCGCCCGCACCAAGGCCGGCATCGTCAAGCCCACCGCGGCCGTCGTCTCGGCGTCGCAGACCCCCGAGGCCCTGGCCGAGCTGGAACGAGCCGTCGAGCTGAGCGAAGGCTCGCTCGCGGTCGAGGGAGGCGCCTTCGGCGTCGAGTCGACCACCGTCGCGGTCGGCGGCCAGGTCGTCACCATCCGCGGGCTCGCCGGCCGCTACGACGACCTCTTGCTGCCGCAGTTCGGTGACCACCAGGCCCAGAACGCGGCCGTCGCGGTCGCGGCCGTCGAGTCCTTCCTCGGCGGCGGGTCGCAGCCGCTCGACCACGAGGTCCTGGCCGAGGGCCTCGCGAGCGCGACCTCGCCCGGTCGCCTGCAGATCGTGGCCAACGAGCCGACGATCCTGGTCGACGCCGCGCACAACCCGCACGGCGCCCGCGCCCTGGCCAAGGCGCTCGACGACTACTTCCAGTTCGGCGGGGTCGTCGCGGTGCTCCGCGTGCTCGCCGACAAGGACGCCGCCGGCATCGTCCGAGCCTTGGCGCCCACGGTCACCCAGTTCGTCGTGACCAGTTCGCAGTCCGACCGGGCGATCGACGCCGACGAGCTCGCCGCCATCGCGGTGGGCGTCGTGGGTGCGGACCGCGTCGTCGTCGAGACCGACCTCGTGGCGGCGCTGCGCACGGCGCGCGACCTGGCCGACGAGGTCGAGGGCGACGAGCCCGGCGGCGTCGTCGTGACGGGCTCGATCACGCTGGTCGGCGACGTCATCGCCCTCTCGCAGCAGCCCGAGGGGCTCTCGTGACGACCGCGCCGCCCCCCGCCGCAGCCGGCCCCGGCCCGGGTGGGCGATCGCGTCACCCGCGCCGACGTCGCGGGGCGGCCGAGAGCCTGCTCTCGATCGTCCTCGTGCTCGAGGCCATGACCCTGTTCTTCGTCACCCTCGTGGTGTTCGGTCGGCAGCTGCTGCCGGCCGGCGTCGCCTGGGGCGGTGGCCTCGGCGCGATCGTGCTGACGCTGCTCATCTCGCAGACCCTGCGCTGGCGCTGGGGGGTCGGCCTCGGCTGGCTCGTCCAGCTCGGCCTGGTGGCCTGCGGGTTCCTCGACCCGGTCATGTTCGTCGTGGCCGCCCTGTTCGTCGCGATCTGGACCTACTGCCTCGTCAAGGGCACGCAGCTCGACCGCATGAACGCCGCCCGGCTGCGCGACGCCCCCGGCGACGGGGCCTGAGCCGGCACCCACCGACCCGTTCGCCGGGCGTCCGCCCGCGAGCCACCCGCCACCCACCGAAAGAGGAGCAATGTCCGATCTCGAAGAAACCCTCGTCCTCGTCAAGCCCGACGGCGTCGCCCGTGGCCTGACCGGCGAGATCCTGCGCCGCATCGAGGCCAAGGGGTACTCGCTCGTCGACGTCCGCCTCGTGCAGGCCGACCGCGACCTGCTCGCGAAGCACTACGAGGAGCACGTGGGCAAACCCTTCTACGAGCCCCTCGTCGAGTTCATGCAGAGCGGCCCGACGGTCGCGCTGCGGATCGCGGGCAACGCCGTCATCACGGGCTTCCGCTCGCTGGCCGGCACGACCGACCCCACGACCGCGGCTCCCGGCACGATCCGGGGCGACCTCGGCCGCGACTGGGGCCTGAAGGTACAGCAGAACCTGGTGCACGGCAGCGACAGCCCCGAGAGCGCCGCGCGCGAGCTGGCCCTCTGGTTCTGAGCCACCCGCCGGCGTGACGCCGGAGACCACCGAGCCCGCGCCTCCTGATCGACTCAGGAGGCGCGGGCTCGGTCGTGTCGACGGCTCGCGTCGTCAGGGGGTCGGCGTCGCCGTCGAGCCCTCGGTCTCACCCGTGCTGGTGTCGTCGGTCGAGGCGCCGTTCTGCACCTCGGCGACGAACTGGGCGAAGGTGCTGGCATCGGTCAGCGAGCCCTGGTACTGCTGGCCGTTGACCAGGACGAGCGGGGTGCTCGCGAGCTTGTCGAGCGACGAGTTCGGGATCGGGTCGTTCAGCGCCCGCTGGGTGGCCGAGGCGACCCAGTCCTCGAAGTCACCGCCCTTGATGCACGAGGGGATCTGGTCGTCGGTCGCCCCGGCGCCCTGCACCAGGGTGACGAGCTCGTCGTTCGTCAGGCCCCGGGTGTTCTCCTCGGGCTGCTGCGCGAACAGGGCCGTGTTGACGTCGAGCGCCTTGTCGGGCTCGTAGTTGGCGACGCAGGCGAAGGCGTTGGCGGCCCGGGTCGAGTACCGGCTGCCCTGCGAGGCGTTGTCGAGGAACCCGATGGGGTGGATCGCCAGCGTCGCGGCTCCGCTCGACACGGCCTCGTCGAGCTGCTGGGCGTTCGTCGTGTCGAACTGGCCGCAGAACGGGCACATGTAGTCGAGGTAGACCACGATCGACGGCACGTCACCGGAGGCGCTCGGGGCCGGGGTCGGTGTCGCGTCGGCCGCGAGGGCGCCGCTCGGGACGGCGGTGACCGCCCCGTTCGAGCCTTCGAGCACGAGGCCGTCGCTCGCCATGTTCGCGGGGCCGGGACCGGCGGGCTTGATCGACTGTGTGATGACGAGGGCGACGATCGCGAGGACGGCCACCACGCCGACGACCAGGCCGCCCTGCAGGAGCCACTTGTTGCGTCGGCGCCGTCGGGCCTCGGCCTCACGGGTGATGCGGGCCTTCTCGCGGGCCGCCTCTCGGCGTTCCTTCTTGCTGGCGGGGGAGTCGGTGGGTGGCGTCATCAGTCCTCGTCGTGGCTCGGGGGTCGTCGGACCAGACTGGCGAGGCCGTCCTGGATTCTGCTGGGAGCACCCTGAGTGCGACGCACGGTGTCGGCGCGACCGCGCCGGGGACGAGAGGAGGCGCGGGTCACCCGAACAGCGTCGGCAGCAGCAGCGGGAACACGACGACGATGGTCGTGGCGACGACGATGTAGTTGAGCACCGGCAGCACCCACGAGTAGGGGAGGAACCGTGCCGCCGCCCGCTGGAGCGGCCCCTCGGGGACGGTGACGCCCCGAGCCGCGCCCCACACCGTGAACACCCAGAACAGCGGGATGGTGAAGAGCCAGACGAGCATGCACCACGGGCAGAGCGCGCCGATGACGAACACCGTCTGCGTGAAGAGCCAGGTGACGAAGACCCAGGCGAGCAGCAGCCCGAGGTTGAACGCGAGCCAGAACCAGCGGGCGAAGCGGGCGCCGGCGAGGAGGCCGAGGCCCACCGCCACGGGGGCGGCGAAGCCGATCAGGCCGAGGATCGGGTTGGGGAACCCGAAGAGCGAGGCTTGCCAGCTGTTGATGACCGGCGAGCAGCCCACGAACGGGTTGACGTCGCAGCCGAGCGCCGCGCCCGGGTTCTCGAGCAGCCGGAACTTGTCGAGGGTGAGGGCGAAGGCCCCCACCAGGCCGCCGAGGCCGGCGACGATCAGCAGCGCGGCGGCCACGAACGGGGTGCGGCCGGTGGGCAGGGTCACGGCCCGAGGCGTCTCGACGGTCACGCCCAGCAGTATCGCACGGGCCGTCGGGGCGCCCGCTTTGACCCCGCACCGGCGTGGGCGTGCGATAATCGAGCCAGTCGTGGGGCCCAGGTCCCGAGATCCAGGCTTACCGGGCACTGCCGGCCGTCGTCGTGGCGCGAGAGATCGCGTTCTCGACCAGGCCGACCCGAAACCGGGCCAGAGCGCAGGCGCTCATCGTCGGATGGCCAGTTCCGAACCAGCAAGGCGACACGAAGAACAGCACGTCGACGAACGACATCGAGGGCGACGACCGCAGGTCGGTCGACACCCCGGGTGACCGAACGTGACGTGTCCGACAAGGCGCGCCGTGAGAGGGCGCGGTGGTCAGGGGCAGGTGCGACGTCACCGTCCGACCACGACACGAGAATTCCTGCCGACGGCATGGCCTCGGCGGGGCGAGGAGCGCACCGCAAGTGGTGAACGACAACACAGACAACGACGGACGTCCGAAGAAGAGAAGGGGATTGTTCGCAGGCCTCAGGGCTCGCCAGGCGGCGGTCGACGCCGCCTCGGCGCCGACCCCGGCCGCGCAGCAGCCAGCACTCCCTTCACCCGTCCGGACGACAGACGACGCCCAGGAGGCATCACCCGTGACCCACGAGACCGAGACCACCGACGAGCAGGTCGCGGCCCAGGCCCCGACCTCCGAGCAGATCACCACCGACGCCGTCGCCGAGGCGTTCGTCGCCGCGGCGACGCAGCCGGCCCAGGCCGACGACGCGTCGACCGACGGGGCATCGGCCTCGCCGATCCCGGCGAACCTGACGACCACGTCGCTGATCTTCCACGCACCCGAGATCACCGTCCTGCCGGCACGCCCCGGGCGACGACAGCGCGACGACCGCGACGACCGGTACGACCGCGACGACTCGTGGGACGACGACCGCGAAGGCGACGACGACCGTGACGAGCGCGACGACCGCGAGCAGCAGCCCGCCTCGCGCCGCCGTCAGCGGGGCCGCTCGCAGGACCGCGAAGAGCGCGACTCCGAGACCCGTGGTCGCGACCGCGACCGTGCCCCCCGCCAGGCGGAGCTCATCACCGAGCCGCAGCGCATCAAGGGCTCGACGCGTCTCGAGGCGAAGAAGCAGCGTCGCCGCGACGGACGCGACGCCGGGCGCCGCCGCACCGTCATCACCGAGGCCGAGTTCCTCGCCCGTCGCGAGAGCGTCGACCGCAAGATGATCGTCCGCTCGTCGGGCGACCGCATCGAGATCGGCGTGATGGAAGACGGCACCCTGGCCGAGCACTACGTCGCCAAGGCGCAGAACGTCTCGCTCATCGGGAACGTCTACCTCGGTCGCGTGCAGAACGTGCTGCCCAGCATGGAAGCCGCCTTCGTCGACATCGGACGTGGGCGCAACGCCGTCCTCTACTCGGGCGAGGTCGACTGGGACTCCCTGTCGACGGGCAACCAGCCCCGTCGCATCGAGCTGGCCCTGAAGCCCGGCGACCGCGTGCTCGTCCAGGTCACGAAGGACCCCGTCGGCCACAAGGGCGCTCGTCTCACGAGCCAGATCTCGCTGCCGGGCCGCTACCTCGTCTACGTGCCCAACGGCTCGATGAACGGCATCAGCCGCAAGCTGCCCGACACCGAGCGTGCGCGTCTCAAGAAGATCCTCAAAGAGGCCCTGCCCGAGAACACGGGCGTCATCGTGCGCACGGCGGCCGAGGGCGCGACCGAAGAGCAGCTGACCCTCGACGTCAAGCGCCTCACGAACCAGTGGGCCGACATCGAGAAGAAGGTCGCGGCGGGCAACGCCCCGAACCAGCTGCACTCCGAGCCCGACCTGCTGATCAAGATCGTGCGCGACGTCTTCAACGAGGACTTCCACGAGATGGTCATCGACGGCGACGAGGCGTTCGAGACGCTGCAGTCCTACCTGTCGGCCGTGGCCCCCGACCTCATGGACCGCGTCAAGCGGTACGAGGGCGACAAGGACGCCTTCGACGAGTACCGCCTCAACGAGCAGATCGAGAAGGCGCTCGACCGCAAGGTCTGGCTGCCCTCGGGCGGTTCGCTCGTCATCGACCGCACCGAGGCGATGACCGTCGTCGACGTCAACACCGGCAAGTTCGTCGGCTCGGGCGGCAACCTCGAAGAGACGGTCACCAAGAACAACCTCGAAGCCGCCGAAGAGATCGTCCGTCAGCTGCGCCTGCGCGACATCGGCGGCATCATCGTCGTCGACTTCATCGACATGGTGCTCGAGTCCAACCGCGACCTCGTGCTGCGTCGCCTGGTCGAGTGCCTCAGCCGCGACCGCACCAAGCACCAGGTCGCCGAGGTCACGTCGCTCGGGCTCGTCCAGATGACGCGCAAGAAGCTGGGCCTCGGCCTGGCGGAGTCGTTCTCCGAGGCCGGCAGCGCCGCGCGCGTCCAGGAGCAACAGCCCCGCAAGGGCGGCCAGCAGGGCGATCGCCGACGGGGCGGCCAGGCCGGTGGCTCCGGCAAGTCGGGCGGCAACGGCCACAACACGGGTGCGGGCGCCGGCACCGGGCCGCAGTCCGGTCGCGGCGGCCCCGCGTCGCCGAACGGCGGCTCGAACCCCCCGACCGGCGCCCACGCCATCACCGACGACGGGAAGAACGCCCTCTCGCGCATCGCCGCCAGCACCAACGCCCACGCCGAAGAAGGCGGGATCAAGGACGACGACGCAGCCAGCCGGGCCGCGGCGGCCGTCGAGGCGGCCACCGACGCCGCCGCGGCGGGTGCCGCGAAGGCCGGGCCGGCAGCCGAGGCCGCCGGTGACAGCGCGGACGACGGCCGACGCGGTCGTTCGGGACGCAAGGGTCGCCGGGGTTCGTCCCGAGCCGCCCGCGAGGCGGGCGAGGCCACCGACGAGTCGGCACGCGCCGAGTCGGCACCCGCTGAGTCGACGACCACCGACTCGACGACCACCGACTCGAGCGCCGGCGTCATCGAGGTACCCGCGGCGGCCCCGGCCGAGCGGTCGGCCCCGGTCGCCGCCGAGGCCGCCCCCGTCGACGAACCCACGGAGGCGCCGGTCGCGAAGGCCACGGAGCGTCGCCGCCCGTCGGCCCCGGTCTCGCCCCCGGACGCCACGGTCGCCATCCTCGACATCCCCGTGGCGCCCACGCGCCGCGAGCCGCGTCGCATCAGCAGCCAGGACGCCGAGCAGCTGCTCGACTCGGTGCTGGGTGCGTTGCCCGAGCCGAAGCAGCCCGGACAGGGGCGTTCGCGCTCGCGCCGCGCCTCCAGCCAGGGCACGACCGCGGCGGCTCCGGCCGAGCCGACGACGTCCGGCGAGTCCGGTCCGTTCATCCTGGGCGTGGGGGTCAGCTCCGACGATCTGTGAGTCGTCTAGGGTGACTTCGTGCCTCTGACCCAGCCCGGAACCCCGACCGTCAGGTCGAGGTTCCGGGCTGCGTCCGTCTCGGCCTCGGGGCCCGAGGGGCGCGAACGTCTGCTCGTGGCGGGCACGGCCCTCGTCGTCGTCCTGGTGGCCCGCTTCGCCCTCGGGCTCGTCGCACTCGTCGGGTCGGCGGTCGGCTTCTCGGTGACGGCGTTCCCCAGCGGGTTCGTCGCGACACCGGTCGGGCAGTTCCTCGGCAGCTTCGTGCTCTACCCGTTCCCGTTCTACGTCGCCTCGTTCGTCGTGCTCGTCGCCGTCCGGCCGCTGACGCCGCGGTCCGACCTCCGGACGGTGGTCCGCCACGCGGTCGTCGCGGGCGGCGTCGGGACGATCGCGCTGGCGGTCCTCGGAATCGTCCCGGGCATCGTGCTCTCGATCGACGGCGGCACCTGGGTGAACCTCGCCCTCTACCTGACGACCATCCCGCTGTCGGCCGGCATCGTCGACACGGCCCTGCTCGTCGCCGGCGCCGTGCTCGCCCGACTGTGGCTGGGCGGCGGCGACGGTGACGAGGTCTGGGCGGTCGAGCCCGCGCCCCGGGTCGTCGAGGCCGAGGCGGACGACGACGCGACCGACGCCGACGACGACACCGCGCCTCCTGCCGTGGCGGACGATCGGCTCACCCGTGTCCCGACCGTCGTCGCGGCGGGGCCGTCGGCCCCCGTGGTCCCGCCCGAGCGTCCCGTCGTCCCGGCGCACCCGGCCCCCGCACCGGACGACTGGTCGCGCTTCGCGCCCCCCGCCGGTCCGGGCGAGGACGACCGGTGAGCGCACCCGTCCAGGAGCGCACCGAGCACGCCGGGCACGGCACGGGTCGTCGTGCGCGCCGGGCGCCGTCTCGCGTCCCCCTGCTCGTGGCCGGTGGGCTCGTGCTCGCCGTGCTCGTGGCGGTCCGCGTTGCCTCCCCCCTGCTCGGCCCCGGTCTGCTGCCCAACGCGCTGCAGGACTTCGTCACGCTGACCATCAGCGTCATCGTCGAGTCCATGCCGTTCGTCCTGCTCGGCATCGTCCTGTCGATCATCGTGCAAGAGTGGCTGCCGCAGGCGTTCTTCTCGTCCTGGCTGCCGAAGAGGGGGTTGCCCCGTCGGGCGGTCATCTCGTTCCTCGGCATGTTCCTGCCGGTCTGCGAGTGCGGCAACGTGCCGTTGGCGCGCGGGCTCGTGCTCAAGGGCTTCACGGTCTCGGAGTCCATGACCTTCCTGCTCGCGGCGCCGATCCTCAACCCGATCACGATCATCACCACGCACCAGGCGTTCGGGTGGGACAACGGCATCCTCGTGGCCCGGTTGATCGGCGGGTTCGTCATCGCGAACCTGATCGGCTGGCTGTTCAGCAAGCACCCCAACCAGCAGAGCCTGCTCACCTCCTCGTTCGCGGCCGAGTGCCGGGTCGACGACGGCCACGCGCACGGGCGGGGTCGCACGGCGAAGAGCGTCGACCTGTTCCGCCGCGAGATGTCGACGATGATGCCGGCGCTCTTCATCGGGGCGGCCATCGCCGGCGCGATCCAGACGATCGTGCCGCGGTCGGTGCTCGTGACGCTCGGCAGCAACCCGGTCTGGTCGGTGCTGGCGATGATGGTGCTGGCCTTCGTCATCTCGATCTGCTCGAACGTCGACGCGTTCTTCGTGCTGCCGTTCGCCTCGACCTTCATGCCCGGCGGCATCGCCGCCTTCCTCGTCTTCGGCCCCATCATCGACGTCAAGATGCTGGCCCTGCTGCGGACGACCTACACACCCAAGGTGCTCGGGCAGGTCACCCTCGTGGTGGCCCTGACCAGCGCCGCGATCGGACTGGTGGTCAACTATGTCGCCTAGCCCTGCTCCCCGCCCCTGGCGCCGACTGCTCGACCGGTGGCAGGGGGTGCTGCTGACGCTCGTCGTCGGCGTCGCGACCCTCTGGCTCGCCGCGACCGGCCAGCTCGTGCTGTACATCCACCCGCGGTACGACGTCTTCACGGTCGTGATGATCCTCATCGGCATGGCGTTGTCACTGGCCACGCTGGCGTTCTCGCCCGTCCGTGGCGACGACTCGCACCACGACCACGACCACGACCACGGTCCCGGCCACGACCACGACGGGCGTCTCGACGCGGCCGAGGCGCCCGCGGTCGAGGACGGCCTCCGCCCGCGCCGATGCCGGCCGGTCGCCACGGGTGCCCGCCGCCTCGCCTTCTCGGCGGGCGTCGCCGTCACCGCCGCCATCGCGATCGCTGTCGTCGCCCTGCCCCCGGCCACCCTCACCAGCGCCACGGCCGGCCAGCGCGACGTGAACTCGTCGACCGCGTCGCTCGACCGCACGACCGTGGCCGACGCGACCGGCGCCTCCTCGGACGCCTACCGGTCGTTCAGCGTCCTCGACTGGGCCGGCCTGCTGAGGCAGACGACCGACCTCGCCTTCTACGAGGGCAAGACCGCCGACGTCGTCGGCTTCGTCACGCCGTCCGACACCGCCCCCGACGACGTGTTCTACGTCTCGCGCTTCGTCATCACGTGCTGCGCGGTCGACGCCCAGCCCGTCGGCGTGCCGGGCTACCTGCCCGGGTGGCAGGACCAGGTCGCCGCCGACGACTGGGTCGAGGTCACGGGTGGCTTCGACACCAACCGCAGCAGCTCGAGCCAGGACCCCGTCGCCCTCGTGCCCGACGAGGTCACGACCGTGGGACAGCCCAGTGACCCGTACCTCTACTGAGGGCGGGCGGGGCAAGGGCGCGACGGGAGGGGCCACGCCCGACCCGTTCGCCTCCGACCCCGTGTTCCTCACCGAGCAGGACGCCCGTGAGGCCGCCTCCCGCTGGCGCACGCGCTGGATCGCCGTCGTCGCCGTGCTCGCGGTCGTCTGTTCCGCGTTCGTCGGGCTGACCTACTTCCAGGGTCCGAAGGCGGGCGAGACGCAGGTCGACACGACGGCTGTCGTCGAACGCCCGGGCCAACAACTGCGGGTGTTCGCCAACCAGGCGCTCGCCCACGTCGACCCCTCGCAGGTGGTCGTGACGCCCGCGACCGCGTTCACGGTGCAGACGTCGGGCGACGTGGTCGCGGTGACCTTCACCGACCGGCTCGCCTACGCCACCGACTACCACGTCCGCATCGGCGGGGTCTCGAGCGTCTACCAGCGACAGACCTCGACCCTGGAGGCGCGGTTCAGCACGCCCCCGGCGACGCTGTACCGGCTCGTGCGAGGCACGGGTGGGGCCGACGACCGCATAGAACGAGCCGGGCTGCGGGGCTCCGATCGCACGACCGTCTGGTCGGCACCGCGCATCCAGGCCTACGAGGTGTTCGACTCCGCGATGGCCGTCGTCACGGACGACGGGACGCAGAGCAGCCTCAGCCTCGTGTCGCTCGACGGGGCCGCGGTCGAGACCCTTCCCGTGCCCGGCCAGCCGGGCCTGATCACGCGTTTCGCGGCCGATCGCGCCACGACGACGCTGGCGTTCTCGTTCCGTCCGACGGGTTCGGACGTCGAGACCCTCTACACGCTGCCGCTGCAGGGGGAGCGGGCGGTGACCCCGGTCCTCGGCCTGTCCGGGCAGCCAGTCGAACCGACCGACTGGGCCTTCGTCCCGGGCGAGGACGACGTCGTCGTCCAGGCCGTCGACGACTCGGTGAGCGTGATCGACCTCTCGGGAGTCGACCCGGTCCGCCCGGTCGGCACGTACTCGCTGTTGCAGGGCGTCTCGCTCGACGGCACGACGCTGATCGCCGCGTCGGCCATCGCGTCCATGGTCGTCGACCTCGCCACGGGGGACGAGCGCCCGCGCGCGCCCGCGCCGGTCGACGGGGTCCTCCCGTTCGCAGGACCCCTGGTGGCCCTCGACTCCGACCACGTCGTGCAGCAGGTGTCGGTGCCGTCCGACGACGGGCTCACGTACCGCACGCTCGTCGTCGCCGACGACGGCACCACGTCGCGGACGCTCTGGCAGCCCCCGAGCGCGTCCGGTGTGATCGAGGGCTTCGACGTCTCTCCGAACGGGCAGTACCTGGCGGTCCAGTCGGTCGGGGACGCGACGACACCGACGGACTACTCGTACACGATCGACCCCGTCGCCGACGGCGTCACGACCACCATCGTCGACATCGCCTCGGGCGCGGTCGTGGCCAGCTACGAGGGCTTCGACACGACGTGGTGACCGCGCAGGGGCGCGGTCGCCCGGGTGGACGGGGACTCAGGCCGTGAGACCGCGCTTGACCCGCTGGGACACCCGCAGCCCGCTGCGCTCGAGACGGCGGGCGAGGTCGAGGCCCGTCACGGCGACGGCGCCCCCGGCGATCAACTCGGCCCGGCGGGACTCGGGCACGTCGTAGTGGTCGTGGTCGAACCCGCGGCGGGGAATCCCGTGACGGGCGGCGAAGGCGTGCAACTCGTCGTAAGAGGCGTCGCTCACCAGGTGTGCCCACAGGGTGTCGTGGGCGGGCCACACGGCCTCGTCGATCAGGATCACGCCCTGGATGCTAGTCGTCGACCCGCGCACGGGCGCGCGAGTCCCCGAGCGGAGGAGGCGCGGGTCCGGCCGGAGGACGCGTTGACGGCCCCAGCGGCCCCCTGTACGATGGGCGGTTGGTGCGCGCAGGCTCGAGGCCGCGTCGTGCCGGACACCCCCAACTCTTAAGGAACAGACATGGTCTACGCAGTCGTGCGCGCCGGTGGTCGGCAGGAGAAGGTCGAGGTCGGCACGATCGTCACCCTCGACCGCCTCAAGGCCGCCGAAGGCGACGCCATCACCCTTCCCGCCGTGCTGCACGTCGACGGTGACACGGTCACCTCGGCCGCCGACGCCCTGGCTAACATCACCGTGACCGCCGAGGTGCTGAACGACCTGCGCGGTCCGAAGATCGTCATCCAGAACTACAAGAACAAGACCGGTTACAAGCGTCGCATGGGCTTCCGTGCCGACCTGACCCGCGTCAAGATCACCTCGATCAACTGAACCAGGGGCTGAGAACACATGGCACACAAAAAGGGCGCATCGTCCACCCGCAACGGTCGTGACTCGAACGCACAGCGCCTCGGCGTGAAGCGCTTCGGCGGCCAGGTCGTCCTCGCCGGCGAGATCATCGTCCGCCAGCGCGGCACCCACTTCCACCCCGGCGTCAACGTCGGCCGCGGCGGCGACGACACCCTCTTCGCCCTCGCTCCCGGTTCGGTCGAGTTCGGCGCCAAGGGCGGCCGAAAGGTCGTCCACATCGTCGCCTCCACGACGGCGACGGTCTAGCACCACCACGCGGCGTCGGCACACGACCCGCATCGGCGGCCCTTCGCGGGTCGCACCGTCTGGGGCGAGCATCCTGCTCGCCCCAGACGTGTTTGACCCGGGCAGCTCGCACCGGCACGCACAGACAAAGAGATCAAGCACCTCATGGCCACATTCGTCGACCAAGTGACCCTCCACCTCCGCGCCGGCAACGGCGGCAACGGCTGCGTGTCCGTCAAGCGCGAGAAGTTCAAACCGCTGGCAGGCCCCGACGGGGGCAACGGCGGTCACGGCGGCGACGTCGTCATCGTCAGCGACAGCGGCGTCACGACGCTGCTCGGGTTCCACCGGGCCCCGCACCGGTCCAGCGACAACGGCGGCTTCGGCATGGGTGACCACCGCGCCGGCACGAACGGCGAGACCCTCGAGCTCGTCGTCCCCGTGGGCACGGTCGTCAAGTCCGCCGACGGCACCGAGCTGATCGACATGGTCGAGCCCGGCATGCGCTACGTCGCCGCCGAGGGCGG
This sequence comes from Frigoribacterium sp. RIT-PI-h, assembly GCF_001297205.1. Lineage (NCBI taxonomy): Bacteria > Bacillati > Actinomycetota > Actinomycetes > Micrococcales > Microbacteriaceae > Frigoribacterium > Frigoribacterium sp. RIT-PI-h. The sequence goes on from NZ_LHOZ01000064.1 coordinate 39,344, forward strand.
CATCGGCGGGCTGGGCAACGCGGCCCTCTCGTCGACCAAGCGCAAGGCCCCCGGCTTCGCCCTGCTGGGCACCCCCGGCTGGGCCGGGGACGTGCTGCTCGAACTGAAGGTCGTCGCCGACATCGCCCTGGTGGGCTACCCGTCGGCCGGCAAGTCGAGCCTCGTCGCCGCCCTGTCGGCCGCGAAGCCGAAGATCGCCGACTACCCCTTCACGACGCTGCACCCCAACCTCGGCGTCGTCGAGTCGGGTGACACGCGCTACACGGTCGCCGACGTCCCCGGGCTGATCGAGGGTGCCAGCGAGGGCAAGGGGCTCGGGCTCGAGTTCCTGCGCCACGTCGAGCGCTGCTCGGCGCTGCTGCACGTCCTCGACTGCGCGACCCTCGACCCGGGCCGCGACCCGCTGACCGACCTCGACGTCATCCTGCGCGAACTCGAGGCCTATCCCGTCCCCGACGGCCAGAAACCGCTGCTCGACCGCCCGCAGCTGATCGCGCTCAACAAGGTCGACGTGCCCGACGGTCGCGAGTTGGCGGACTTCGTCACGCCCGAGCTCGAGGCCCGCGGCTACCGCGTCTTCGAGATCTCCGCCGTGAGCCACGAGGGCTTGCGCAACCTGTCCTTCGCCCTGGCCGAGGTCGTCGAGGCCAGCCGGGCCGAGATCGCGGCGCGCCCCGCGCCTCCTCGCATCGTCATGCGTCCCCGCGCCGTCAACGAGAAGCCCTTCGTCATCAGGGTCGAGGGCGGCACCTACGGCAACGTGTACCGCATCCTGGGCCAGAAGCCCGAGCGCTGGGTCGTGCAGACCGACTTCAACAACGAAGAGGCGGTGGGCTATCTCGCCGACCGGCTCAACGCCATCGGCGTCGAGGACGCCCTGTTCAAGGCCGGGGCGCAGGCCGGTTCGACGGTCGTCATCGGCCCCGAGGGCGGCATCGTCTTCGACTGGGAGCCCACCCTCACCTCGACGGCCGAGCTGATGACGAGCGCCCGCGGCACCGACCCGCGCCTGATCCAGAACGACCGCCCGACCCGCAACCAGCGTCGCGAAGAGTACTTCGAGCGCATGGACGCCAAGGCCGAGGCCCGCGCCGAGCTGCAGCGTGAACGTGCCGCCGGCCTGTGGACCGACGACGAGGGGTTCCTCGTGAAAGAGGGCGACGACGTCGACGGCGACGAGCGGGCGTGACCGGGGGCGTCGTCGACCGCGCCGGCCTCGGCACGGCCCGTCGCATCGTGGTCAAGGTCGGCTCGTCGTCGATCAGCGGTGAGAACGCGGGCCAGATCGAGCCGCTGGTCGACGCCCTCGCCGCGACGTACGGTCGAGGTGCCCAGGTCGTGCTCGTCTCGTCCGGGGCCATCGCCACAGGCCTGCCGCACCTGCGGGTCGACTCCCGTCCGACCGACCTCGCGACCCAGCAGGCGGCCGCCGCCGTGGGGCAGAACGTCCTCATCTACCGGTACCAGCAGAGTCTGCGCCGCTACGGCATCGTGGCCGGGCAGGTGCTGTTGACCGCCGGCGACATGCAGAACCCGACGCACCGCAGCAACGCCCAGCGCGCCATGGAGCGCCTGCTGGAGCTGCGTATCCTACCGATCGTCAACGAGAACGACACCGTCGCCACCCACGAGATCCGCTTCGGTGACAACGATCGGCTCGCGGCGCTGGTGTCGCAGCTGATCGGTGCAGACGCGCTCGTGCTGCTCAGCGACGTCGACGCCCTGTACACCCGGCCGCCGCACGAACCCGGCGCCGTCGCGATCGTCGACGTGCCGTTCGGGGACGAGCTCGCCGGGGTCACCTTCGGCGAGGCCGGCGCGGCCGGCGTCGGGACCGGAGGCGCGGGCACGAAGGTCGCGGCCGCCCGGTTCGCGGCCGAGGCCGGCACACCCGTCCTCGTGACGAGCACCGGCAACGTCGCCCGGGCCCTCGCGGGCGAGCAGGTCGGCACCTTCTTCGAGGCGGCGGGAGCCGCGGGGTCGGGACCCGCGGCGGGGGGCGCCGGGGCCCACGGCGAGCCCCCCGCCCGGCCCCCCCCGCCCGGGTGGCGGCGGGGCGACCGGCGGCGACCGTCGGCGGCCGCGCGGGACGGGGGAGCGGCGCATAGGCTTCGTGCATGTCGCTCATCGATGCCCCGGCCCCGTCGCGCACCGACAAGCTGACCGCCGCCAAGGCCGCCTCGCGCGTGCTCGCCACCGCGACGGCCGACCGCAAGGACGCGGGGCTGCGGGCCGCCGCCGCCGCCCTGGTCGCGAACGTCGACCGCATCGTCGCGGCCAACGAGCTCGACCTGGCGAACGCGCGCGAGAACGGCGTCGGTGCGCCGCTCCAGGACCGCCTGCGGCTCGACTCCGGTCGACTGGCCGGGCTCGCGTCGGCCACCGAGCTGGTGGCCTCGCTCGTCGACCCGGTCGGTGAGTCGGTGCGGGGCAAGGTGCTGCCGAACGGGCTGCGCCTCGACCAGGTCCGCGTGCCGTTCGGCGTGGTGGGCGCGATCTACGAGGCCCGGCCCAACGTGACGGTCGACATCGCGGCGCTCGCCCTGAAGAGCGGCAACGCGGCCGTCCTGCGCGGCGGCAGTGCGGCGCAGCAGTCCAACCGCGTGCTGGTCGAGGTCATGCGCGAAGCCCTGGCCGAGGTGGGACTGCCCGCCGACGCCGTCGTCACCATCGACGAGTTCGGCCGCGACGGGGCCGCCGAGCTGATGCGGGCCCGCGGGCTGGTCGACGTGCTGATCCCCCGGGGCAGTGCTGAGCTGATCGACACCGTCGTCCGCGAGTCGACGGTGCCGGTCATCGAGACCGGCGCCGGGGTCGTCCACGTCTTCCTCGACGCCAGCGCCGACGAGGGCTGGGCCGTCGACATCGTGCAGAACGCCAAGGTGCAGCGGCCGAGCGTGTGCAACGCGCTCGAGACGCTGCTCGTCCACCGCGAGGCGGCGGACCGCCTGCTGCCCCCGGTGCTGGGTGCCCTGCGCGCCTCCGGGGTGACGATCCACGGCGACGAGCGGACGCTCGAGGTCTTCCCCGACGGGGTTCCGGCGACCGACGACGACTGGGCGTCCGAGTACATGGGCCTCGACCTCGCGGTCCGGGTCGTGGACGACGTCGACGAGGCCATGGCCCACATCGCCCGGTGGTCGACCCACCACACCGAGTCGATCGTGACCGCCGACCTGGCGACCGCCGAGCGGTTCCTCGCCGAGGTCGACAGCGCGGTCGTCATGGTCAACGCCTCGACCCGCTTCACCGACGGCGGAGAGTTCGGCTTCGGGGCCGAGGTCGGCATCTCGACCCAGAAGCTCCACGCCCGAGGACCGATGGGGCTCGCCGAACTCACGAGCACCAAATGGGTCGTGCGGGGCCAGGGCCAGGTGCGCGGGTAGACTGACCGACGATCGTCACCGCCTGAACGGGAGAACCCATGCTCGACGCCTCGCTGCTGCTCGCCGAAGCCCACGAAGAACTCGCACCGCTGATCGCTCCGGCCCCGGTCATCGCCGGCGTCTTCGCCATCGCGTTCCTCGTCCTCGGCTACGTGGTCTTCAGCTACCGCGACGTCGCCAACCGTTCGCTGCGCAAAGCGAACAAGCTCGACCACCACGACGGTCCGATCGACGAGTTCGGTCACCCCGAGAAGCACTGACCGCCGAGGCCACCGAGATGGTCGTGACGGGCGCCACCGTGCCCGACGGCGAGGGCGTCAGGCGACCCCGCGTCGGCATCATGGGCGGCACCTTCGACCCGATCCACCACGGACACCTGGTCGCGGCCAGCGAGGTCGCGCAGTCGTTCCACCTCGACGAGGTCGTCTTCGTGCCGACCGGCCAACCGTGGATGAAACCCGAGGTCAGCGAGGCCGAGCACCGCTACCTGATGACGGTCATCGCCACGGCGTCGAACCCGACCTTCACGGTCAGTCGCGTGGACGTCGACCGCGAGGGGCCGACCTACACGATCGACACCCTGCGCGACATCCGTCGCCTGCGTCCGACGGCCGAGCTCTTCTTCATCACCGGTGCCGACGCCGTGGCCCAGATCCTCGACTGGAAAGACGTCCAAGAGCTCTGGGACCTCGCCCACTTCGTCGCCGTCTCGCGTCCGGGGCACGACCTCAGCGTTAGCGGTTTGCCCGAGAGCGACGTAAGCTTGCTCGAAGTCCCCGCACTGGCCATCTCATCGACCGATTGCCGCGCCCGGGTGGGTCGAGACTTTCCGGTGTGGTACTTGGTCCCCGACGGCGTCGTCCAGTACATCTCCAAGCACCATCTGTATCGGAGCGTTTCATGAGCACGTCCGACGGTCAGCCGCCCCTCACCCGGCGACAGATCCGCGACCTCGAGCGAGCCCGCGAGGGCGGTCAAGCCATCACCGGCGCTGTGCCCGTGGTGCCCGCTTCGACCTCCACGCCCGCCCCGCGCGCTGCCGCAGGCTCGACGGGCGACGTGGCGCTGCCGACGCCGGTGCCCTCGTCCGCTGCGCTGCGCGACGTCCCGCCCCCCGCACCGGGTTCGGTCGTCGACCCCGGCACCGGTCTGACCCGCCGACAGATGCGTGCCCTGCGCGACGCCAGCCAGACCCGCGACGCCTCTCCCGTGCCTCTGCAGGCCCCGGCCCCCGAACCCCGTCGTCCGCTGGCCGACGCGCTCAACACGGTCGACGAGATCGCTCCCGCCGCCGACCGTCCGGTCTCCTCGCCCGGCGCGGCCGTTCCGGCTCCGGCAGCGGTCCGCCCGGCCTCGGCGCCCGTGCCGTCCGCTGCGTCGGACGATGACGACGACTCGTCGGCCGCCGCCCCCGGGCCCCGCCGCACGGGTGCGGCCCCCACGGTCCCTCCGGTGTCCTCGACCCCCACGCCGACGTCGACGCCCACGGTCTTCCCGTTCGCGTTGTCCGACGAGCAGGGCCGCAGCGGACAGGGCTCGCCGAGCGCGCCTCCTGCCCCGTCCCGCTCCGGGGCGTCGACGACGCCGCGCCCGTCCGGTGCCGCTTCGGCGCCCGAGCAGCGGGACGAGCCGTCCGACGCGGCGCCGGTCGTGCCGCTCGGTCACTGGTCGACCCAGTCCGACGAACCCGACGCGCAGTCCGTCCCCGGCCGTCAGCTCGGCACCAGCACGGGTCAGCAGAACGCCCTGATCCTCACCGACGCGCAGGTCGCCGACGTGACCGGGGCCCTCAACGCGACCGGCGAGATCATCATCACCGGCTCGATCGACCTGCCGCGCAGCCTGGCGTCGACCGGTTCGCAGGCCCGGATCGACAACTCCGACATGGACCGCATCCTCGAGCAGGGCGATGCCGAGCAGGCGTCGAGCGACGCCGAACCCGTGCGTGCCAGCCGGGCCATCAGCACACACACGTCCACCCGGGCCGTCGTGCTGGCCGCGTCGCAGCCCAAGGGCAACCACCTGCCGCTGATCCTCGGCATCTCGGGCGGCGTCGTGGGCCTCGGTATCATCGGCTTGATCATCGGTGGCTTCGCCACCGGGGTGCTGGGCTGAGGCCCGACCCACCCGAACCGACCCCGGTCGGCCCGCATCACCACCCACCCCCTAAGGAACACGTGACAGCCACCCCTCGTGCCATCGAGCTGCTGCAGATCGCCGCACGCGCGGCCGCCGACAAGCAGGCCGACGACCTCGTCGCCCTCGACGTGTCCGGCCCCCTGCCCCTGACCGACGTGTTCCTGCTGGCCACGGGCCGCAGCGAACGCAACGTGGTCGCCATCGCCGGCGAGATCGAGGACAAGATGCTCGAGGCCGGCGTCAAGACGCTCCGCCGCGAGGGTCGTGCCGAGGGCCGTTGGGTCCTGCTCGACTTCGGTGACGTCGTCGCGCACGTCTTCCACGACGAGGACCGTCAGTACTACGCGCTCGAGCGCCTCTGGAGCGACTGCCCGACGATCCCGCTCGACGTGCTGACCGAGTCAGCCACGACGCCGACTGAGGTCGCCGTCGACGCACCGGCCGAGGCTTAGTCGGCCCGCGCCTCCTCCGTTTCGCCGCGTCGGCGAGACGTCACGACATGCCGCTCACCTCTCGAGGTGAGCGGCATCTGGCATCGCCCGGGGCATCCGCCAGGTGGTGGGCACCACGCCAGGAGACGGACACTGCGCCAGGTTTTCGCCTGGTGCCGTGACCACATCCTGGCGTCGTGACCGGTCCGAGTCCGTCCACGCGCCACCACGACGTCGTGTGGCGGGGCGACCAGCGCCGGGGGGATGCACGTCGGTCAAGCCAGGACGCATACCGGTCGACCCGGGAGGGGGTGAACTTGCGGCCCCGAAAAGTGTAGTAATGTAGACGAGTTGCTTCCGACGGGGTGAAAACCTCACAAGAGCGACAGTTCTGGGTCTGTGGCGCAGCTGGTAGCGCACCTGCATGGCATGCAGGGGGTCAGGGGTTCGAGTCCCCTCAGATCCACCAGAACCACCGAAAGCCCCTCCTCGCGAGGGGCTTTCGTCGTTGTCGGGCCGTCTCTTCGAGGGCGACGGTGCCGACGCCGCCACGAAGTAAACACTCCGCCACGAGATGTCGTGGCGGAGTGTTTACGGCGTGGCGGGCGGGGCGGGTCGGCCCCGCCGTGCGCTGACGCCGACGGGCGCATGCCCCGGCCTGGCCCCGCGCCGACGGGCGCAGGAGACGCAGCGGCCCAGGAGGCGCGGGTCGCGTCAGACGCGGGCGCGCAGGTCCGCCGACGCCCGGGCCGCGCCCTCGGCGAGCAGACCCTGGTCCGCGTGCACGAGCTCGCCGTCCCTCACGACCGGGTCGCCCCCGACCCAGAGGCGGGCCCGCGGCGGCCTCCCGGCCCGCCCGCGGGCGGCCACCGGATCGGCGATGCCCGCGAACGCCACCCCGCCGACGCGCCCGAGGGCGGGGACGGCGAGCTTGCCGACCTCGATCGAGCCGAGGTCGGCGTCCCGACCGAGCACGCGGGCGCCGCCCATCGTCGCCAGGCGAAGGCCCTGCCGGACCGAGAACGCGTCCGCGCCCGAGCGCAGGCGCCCGAACAGCACCGCCTGCCGGAACTCGGTGCCGAGCTGCCCGGACTCGTTCGACGCGGCACCGTCGACCCCGAGCCCCACGGGGGCCCCCGCGCGCAGCAGGGAGGCGATCGGGGCGATGCCCGCGGCGAGACGACCGTTCGACGAGGGGCAGTGCGCCACACCCGTCCCCGTCGCGGCGAACCGTCCGATCGCGTGGTCGTCGAGGTGGACGCAGTGGGCCATCCAGACGTCGTCGCCGAGCCAGCCGAGGTCCTCGAGGTACTGGGTGGGCGTGCGGCCGAGGCGCTCGAGGCAGAAGGCGTCCTCCTCGACGGTCTCCGAGCCGTGGGTGTGCAGCCGGACGCCGAGCTGTCGTCCGAGCACGGCGGCCTCGCGCAGCAGGTCGGGGGGGACCGAGAACGGCGAGCAGGGCGCGATCGCGATCTGGGCCCGCGCGTCACCGGACGGATCGTGGAACCGGGCCACCGCCTCCTGACTGGCACGCAGCGCGGCGTCCGTCGTCTCGACGGCGAAGTCCGGGGGCAGGCCGCCCTGCGACCGACCGAGGTCCATCGAGCCGCGCGTGGCGTGCAGGCGGACGCCGACCGTGGCGGCCGCCCGGACGATGCCGCCCAGGAGGTCGCCGGCACCGGCCGGGAAGACGTAGTGGTGGTCGCCGACGGTCGTGCAGCCCGACCGCGCCAGCACGGCGATCGCGGCGGCGGCCCCGGCCTCGACGAGCGGCCCGTCGAGGCGCGCCCCGGGCGGGGAGAGCGCGACGAGCCAGGCGAACAGGATCGAGTCCTGCGCGATGCCGCGGGTCAGCCACTGGTAGAGGTGGTGGTGCGTGTTCACCAGGCCGGGGGTCAGCAGGTGACCCCGGCCGTCGACGCGCTCGACCGGGATCGGCGCTGCAGCCGGCGCTGCCGAACCGAGGACCGACCCGGGTGCGGCGAGCCCGGCCGTGCACCACGCGGGGGCGGGCCCGGGCCCGACCGCGACGATGCGTGACCCGTCGACGACGACGTGCCCGCCGGCGTGCTCGGTGTCGTGGTCGTCGACCGTCGCGACGTGGGCGTTCTCGACGACGAGCCGCCGGGTCGGCGCCGCCGAGGCGGAGGCGGAGGCGGGGGGCGGCACCCCGCCAGCCACGCCGCGGTCTCGGCCGCGGGCCGCGCCTTCGGCTCCGCCGACGCCCCCGGGCACGCGACCGGGCTCAGCGCGCGCGCGGCGAGCTGCTCGGCGGACAGGCCGAGGGTCGGGCGGGCCAGCGCGTACTCGGCGAGCACGCCGGGCCCGAACAGGATCGGGTCGTCGGCGTTGATCGAGCACCGCACGCCGGCCTCGACGAGGCGCTTCAGCGGGTGGTCCTCGATCGTCGGGATGACCGAGAGCAGCACGTTCGAGGTGAGGCACACGTCGAGGCAGACGCCCTCGGCGGCCAGGCGTGCCATCAACGGCTCGCTCTGCACGGCCGTCACGCCGTGCAGGACGCGGTCGGCACCCAGGACGTCCAGTGCCTCCTCGATCTGGTCCGGCCCGGCGAGCTCACCCGCGTGCGGCGTCGAGAGCAGGCCCGCGTGCTTGGCGATGCGGAACGCCTCCTCGTAGCGGGCCGCCGGGTTGCCGCGCTCGTCGTTGGCGAGGCCGAGCGACACGACGCCGCGGTCGGCGTACGCGGCGGCCAGGTGGGCCAGCTCGTTCGCGGCCTCGACGCTCTCGGTGCGGTCGACCGTGATCATCAGGCCGACCTCGACGCCCCACCGCTCACCGCTCTCGGCGCAGGCCGCGAGCATCGCCCGCAGCGAGGCGTCGAGCGACCCGAAGGTGGCGACGTAGAACTGCGGGCTCGCCCCGAACTCGACGTAGGCGACGCCCTCGTCGGCGCAGTCCTCGATCGCCTCGTCGATCAGGCGGAAGAGGTTCTCGCTCTCGGCGAGGACCACGAGCATGCCCTGGTACGTCGCGCTGAACTCGCTGAAGTCGCCGAAGCTGGTCGGCATCGGCACGATGACGCCCGACGCTGCCGCCATGTCGGCCAGCGAGTCCGGTCGGATCGCCGCCTCCATGTGCAGGTGCAGGTGTCCCTTGGGGAGAGCGCGCAGGTCGCGCACGACGGCGTCGGCGGGCGAGGGGGCGGACGCCGAGGAGGCGCGGGGGGCGTCGGCGGGGGGGGGGGTGGTCACGAGCGGGCTCCGTGGATCAGGGCGTCGACGAACGACGGCAGGAAGAGGTCGGTGTGGACGGCGGTGACCGCCGTCGTGTCGGTGGCCGGGTCGTGCGTCGACGGCTCGCCGGTCGGTACGGGGCCGTCCGGGTGCCAGTCGACCTCGTCGCCGTCGGCTGTGCGCATCACCCGGCCCCGCGTCGCGAAGCCGTCGTGGGTGATGCCGACGGGGCCGGTGACGCTGTCGGCGATCCACTCGGGGTGCACCATCAGCGCCGCGGCGAGGCCGTCGTGCACGGGGCTGACCCGGCGGCCCCAGGCGTTCCGGTAGAAGTCGAGGTAGGTCGCCAGGACCTCGGCGGCGAAGGTGCCGGTCGGCGTGCCCGAGTCGCGCAGCGCCGCGACGTGCGACTCGTCGGTGATGACCTGGGAGGTCGCGTTCACGCCGACCATGAGGCGCGAGGTCGCCGGGGCGGCGAAGACCTCGCGGGCGGCCACGCCGTCGTTCTGCACGTTCGCGTCGACCATGTCGGTGCGGCCGAGGGCCGGGAAGGGCCCGCTGCCACCCATGATCGTCACCGACCGGAACAGCGTCAGGAGGCGCGGTTCGGCCCTCAGCGCCAGGGCCACGTTCGTGAGCGGCCCCAGCGTGAGCAGGTCGATCTCGCCCGGGGACGCCCGGGCGACCTCGACGAGTCGCTCCGCCGCCGGGGTGTCGAGGAGCACGCGGGGGAGCGGCCGGTCGGCGACGACGTCACCGAGACCGTCGTGACCGTGCACGTAGTGGGCGATGTGCGCCTCCGCGTCCAGGGGGCCCTCGGCACCGCGGGCGACCGGCACCTCGTCGAGTCCGACGAGCCCGAGCACGTGTCCGACGTTGCGCAGGGCGTCGTCGACGACGCAGTTGCCGTAGACGGCCGTGATGCCCACGATCTCGACGTCGGGCTGCGCGGCGAGCCAGAGCAGGGCCAGGGCGTCGTCGATGCCCGTGTCGGTGTCGACCAGCACGCGGCGGGTCACGCTGCGGCAGGTCACGCTGGGGCCGGTCACGACGCGGTCGCCTTGCCGGCGTTGGGGCCCCACTTCGCGAGCACCGCCGTCTCGACGAACGTCGTGATCGTGTAGAGCACGATCGAGACGAGCGTGATGAGTACGACGATCGCCCAGATCTCGCCGTACTGCGACTGCGACTTGGCGGCCGTGATGGCCGCGCCGAGGCCCTCGTAGGTGAAGAGCCACTCGTAGAGCATCGCGCCGGTGATGGCTCCCGGCACGGCGATGCGCATCGAGGCGAAGAAGTACGGCAGGGCCGTGGGGAACGCGACCTTGCGCATGATCGTCCACCGGCTGCCGCCGTAGACCCGGATGAGGTCGACCGACTGCGCGCTGACCGAGCGGAAGCCGAGGCTCAGGTTGACCAGCAACGGGAAGAACACGACCACGCCGCCGATGAAACCGGCGGTGACGATCCCGTTGCCCAGCACGAGGTAGATGACGGGGGCCATCGCGAGCAGCGGCACGGTGCGCAGCAGCATGGCGATCGGCATGAACATGAACTCGACGGGCCTGATCAGCGTGAAGACGATCGCCACGACCAGCGAGCCGCCGACGCCGAACACGAAGCCGATCGCGGCGTGCCAGAGGGTCACGCCGAGCAGGCCGGCGATGTGCACCCGGTTCTCGGCCGCCGTGGTCTGGCTGAGCTCGGAGTCGACGAAGAACCAGCGGAACACGTCGGCCGGGGTCTTCGCGATGAACGCGTTGGCCTGCAGCACGACGATGGCGAGGTTCCACAGGATGCCGAGGATGATCGCCGAGATCGCGATCGTCAGCACGGTGCGGCCGATGCGCCGCAGGACGAACCGGGCCGTCGAGGAGGCGCTGGTCGAGTCCGCGGGGGCGGCGACGCGGGTGCCGGTGCCCGTGGGCAGGGTCGTGGCCATCAGAACCCCTCTCCGGCGCGGCTGTCGCCGGCCGACCAGGGCGTGACCAGTCGGCTGATCCGCCCGATGACGAAGTAGGCGATCCCCGCGATGCCGCCCGAGATCAGGGCCAGGGCCCAGAGCTTGACCGACGCCGCCGTGGCCTGCGCCGCGAGCAGCAGGATGCCGAGGCCCTGGTCGACGCCGATGAGGAAGTACTCGCCGAGCACCGCGCCGAGGAACGCGGCGGGTGCCGCCAGCTTCAGCGCCGCGAGGATGCTGGGCAGGGCGGCGATCAGACGGACCTTGACCAGCTGCGTCCAGCGCGAGCCGCCGTAGGCCGTGATCACGTCGAGCTGGGTCTCGCTCGCGGCCCGCAGGCCGAGCAGCGTGCCGATCACGGTGGTGAAGATCACGCTGAGCGCGGCCAGGAAGATCGACGTCGTCCGGCCGCCGGCGGGCGACATGAGCGTGACGATCGGCGCGATCGCGGTCAGCGGGATGCACGAGCAGACGACGGCGAGCTGGGTCGAGAGCCCCTCGAACCACGGCACGAGCAGCACGGCGAAGGCCAGTGCGAACGCGATCAGGTTGCCCCAGAGGAAGCCCCAGGCCGCGCTGCCGCCGGTCGCGCCGATGGCGCGCCAGTAGACGAGGTCGCTGAGGTCCGTGACGAGTTGGACGAGCACCTGGCCGGGCGGGGGCACCGACCCGGTCACCGAGAAGAGGGTGACGGCCACGACCTGCCAGATCGCGACGATCAGCACGATGCCGACGAGGGCGCCGACCCACGGCGGGGCCGCCGCCATCGAGCCGAGCACCGACCGTCGCTCACGCCCCCGGGCGGTCTCGGCCTGGAGCGCCACGCTCTGGCCCAGCTCCGCCTCGACCTCGCGCTCGGCGGTCTCGCGCGGCGACGTGTGCAGGTCAGTCATCGGCCACCGTCCCGTGCGAGCCGAACAGGATCTCCGAGATGCGGTCGACGTACGCGTGGAACTCCGGGGTGCGGGTCAGCTCGGGCAGGCGCGGTCGGGGCAGGTCGATCTCGACCACCTCGGCGATGCGGCCGGGCCGGGCGCTCATCACGGCGACGACGTCGGACAGGAACACGGCCTCGGCGATGCCGTGCGTCACCATCAGCGTGGTGGCGGGCTTCTCACCCCAGATGCGCAGCAGCTCGACGTTCATGCGCTGCCGGGTCATGTCGTCGAGCGCGCCGAACGGCTCGTCGAGCAGCATGATGGTCGGCTGCACGGCGAGGCAGCGGGCGATCGAGACGCGCTGCCGCATGCCGCCCGAGAGCTGCGCAGGCTTGGCCTTCTCGAAGCCCTTCAGGCCGACGAGGTCGATCAGGTCGTCGATCAGGCCGGCCGGGGGAGTGAGCCCGGAGACCTCGAGCGGCAACCGGATGTTGTTCTCGACGCTGCGCCAGGGCAGCAGGGCCGAGTCCTGGAACGCGATGCCCGTCTCGTGGCCGCGTTGCACCTCGGCCGCGGTCTTGCCGTTGATGACGACGCTGCCCGACGTGGGCGTCTCGAGCCCGGCCAGGATGCGCAGGATGGTCGATTTGCCGCAGCCCGAGGGTCCGAGCAGGCTGAGGAACGAGTCCTTCTTGGTGCCCAGGTCGATCTGCGTCAGGGCCTGCACGCTCTTCCGGCCGAGCTGGAACGACTTGGTCAGCCCCTGGATGTTGATGCCGGTGGCGAGTTCGGGTCGTCCGGCGGGGTCGCCCGTCGCCGTCGTGAGTGCGGTCGTGGTGCCGTCGGTCATGGTCATGCGGTGGGGATCGTGAAGGTCGTGATGAGGTCGGGGTTCTCTTCGTAGACCTCCTTGATGATGCTGAGGTCGAAGAGGTCGTCGGCCGACACGTCGGTGCCCATGGCCTTCAGCGAGGCGATGTTCTCGGCGACCAGCTCGTCGGTCATGGTGAACAGGCCGTTGGCGTTGACGTCCTCGGTGAGGATCAGGGTGTTCTGCGCCTCGGCCTCGGCGGTCTGCTCCTCGACGTCGAGGTCCTGGTCCTTGCCGTACTTCTCGGCGGCGTACTTCGCGCTCTGCTCCGGGTCCTTGACCGCGTCGGTCCAGCCCTTGATCTCGGCGACCAGGAAGGCCTTGAGCATGTCGCGCTCGTTGTCGATGGTCTCCTGCGTGACGGTGAAGGTCTCGGCGACGAACGGCAGCCCGTTGTCGGCGAAGCCCAGCACGACGGGGGTGAAGCCGTCCATCTCGGCGAGGATCGGCTCGTTCGTGATGTACGACATGTGCGCGTCGTACGCGTTGGTCTCGAGCGGGGCGATGTCGTACTGCGTGGCGACGAGCTCGACGTCGTCGAGCGTCATGTCGTTGGCCTTGAGGAAGCCCTCGAAGATCGTCTGGTTGCCGCCCGACTGCACGCCGATCTTCTTGCCCTTGAGGTCGGCCAGGGTGCGGATCGGCTTGCCCTCCTCGAGGGAGAGCAGGCAGAACGGGTTCTTCTGGAACGTCGTGCCGATGATCTTGAGCGCCGCGCCCTGCGCGACCGAGGGGCCGGTGAGCGAGGCCGACGACAACCCGACCTTGGCCTGTCCGGCGAGCAGCGCCTCCTCGGCTCCGGTCTGTCCGCCACCGGCCAGCAGCGTGACCTCGCTGAAGCCCGCGTCGGTGTAGTAGCCCTTCTCGGTGGCGAAGTACTCACCCGCGAACTCGATGTTCTTGATCCACGAGAGCTGCACGGCGATGGTGCCGAACGAGCCGCCGGACGCGGCCCCGCCGGACGCCGCGCCCGTGCCGGCCGACGAGTCGGTGCAGGCGGCGAGCAGGGCGGTCGTGCCCACGACGAGGGCGGCCGAACCGCCCAGGCGCAGGAACCCGCGGCGGTCGAGGGAGGAGTCGCGGAACGCGGGAGGAACGGAGAGAGGGCTCATGGGGGAACTCCTGAGGTTCGTTCGGGTGAGGTGTCGAAAAGCTAGACCCGGACTGTTTCATCGTCGTTTCGGTCGTGTTGCCGTCGTCGTCGACCTCGCGGGACGTTAGTTTCGGGGCATGGCCACCCGGGAGTCGTCCGAGAAGAGGGCCGAACTGCTCGAGCGCGTCGTCGACCACGTGCTCGAGAACGGGGTCGGCCAGCTCACCCTGCGCGCCCTCGCGACGGCGGTCGGCTCGAACAACCGCATGCTGCTGTACTACTTCGGCAGCCGCGAAGAACTGGTCGTGGCGGCGCTGCACGGCGCCGAACGGCGGTTCCCGGGCATCGTCGGGGTCGTGGACCACCTGGCCGGGCCGGACCTGCCGCTCGACCAGCGCCTCCTCGCCGTCTGGCGGACGGTGTCCGACCCGGTCAACCAGCCCTTCAACCGGCTGTTCTTCGAGGTGTTCGGCCTCGCGAGCTTCGACCGCGAGCGCTACGCCTCGCTGCTCGGCGACATCGGCACCGAGTGGGTGGGCCAGGTCGCGGCGGCGTACCGCGTCGAGGGCGTCGAGGAGGCGCGGGCCGAGTCGCTCGCGCACGAGACGGTCGCGCTCTGGCGCGGCTTCCAGGCCACGTTGCTCAGCGCCGGGTCGAGCGCCGCCGTCGACCGCGCGGCCGTCGACGCCACCGAGGCGCTCGTCGCGCGCGTCCGCGCCGCCGCCGTCGCCCGCTGACGGGCCACCCGTGTTAAGAGCTTGTTTCGGGGCTGGACTCTCGGTGAACCATCCGGTTCACTGACGGCATGAAGCAGATCCGTCTCGGTGTGTTCGAAGTCGCCGGCCCCCAGGTCGGCGGCACCCTCAGCTGGTCCCACCCGCGCAGCGACTCGCTCGGCTACCACGGGCTCGACCTGTGGATCGGCATGGCGAAGCTGCTCGACCGTGCGGGCTTCGACTTCCTGTTCTTCGCCGACGGGTTCGGCTACCCGTCGATCGACGGCGACCTCCCCGAGACCGCGGCCCGCGGGGGCATCAACTTCCCCGGCATGGACCCCGCCCTGCTGATCCCGACCCTGGCCCGCGAGACCGAGCGTCTCGGTTTCGTCGTCACCTCGTCGACCGGCCTCGACCACCCCGTGCAGTCGGCTCGCCGATTCGCCACGCTCGACCACCTGACGGGCGGCCGCATCGGCTGGAACATCGTCACGGGCGCCTCGCAGAACACCGTCGCCGAACTGTTCGGCCACGACGAGATGCGCGGCCACGACGCCCGCTACGACCAGGCCGACGAGTACGTCGACCTGGCCATGACGCTCTGGGAGGGCTGCTGGGAGGACGGCGCCTTCCGCGGTGACGCCGAGGCCGGCGTCCTCGCCGACCGCGACCGCATCCACCGGGTCGAGTTCGCCGGCGAGCACTTCCGCTCGTCGGGCTACTTCACGGTCGCCCCCTCGCCGCAGCGGACGCCCGTCCTGTTCCAGGCCGGCACGTCCGACCGGGGCCGCGCCTACGCCGCGCGCAACGCCGAGTGCGTCTTCGTCCAGGGGACGACGGTGCCGAAGACCGCGGCGAACGTCGCCGACATCCGGGCCAAGGCCGCCGCCCTCGGCCGTGACCCCGAGTCGGTCAAGATCATGGTCGGGCTGACCGTCACGGTCGCCCCGACCCACGACGAGGCCGTCGCCCTGAGGAAGGAGTTCGACGACCTGCAGACCGACGAGGTCGTCGCCGTCCTCTACGCGGGCAACACCGGCATCGACCTGCTCTCGCTCGACCCGTCACGCGACCTGACCCAACTGCAGGACGACGGCGGGCCCGTCGGGCAGATGGGGCAGAGCAACATCGACCGCTTCCTGCCGAAGGACGGCTCGCCGGCGCCGACCGTGCGCGAGATCCTCGACGACCTGCGCGGCAAGGGAACCCGCGGGCTCCAGCTGGTCGGCGACCCCGTCGAGGTCGCGGACGAGCTCGAGCGCCTGGTCGACGAGACCGACCTCGACGGCTTCCTGCTCGAGCCGATCTTCGGCACGGCCGACCTGGCCGACTTCGCCGACCTCGTCGTGCCCGAGCTGCGCCGCCGTGGCCGCATGCCGGCCGAGCCCGCGACGGGCACTCTGCGCGAGCAGATGCTCGGCCGTCCCGGGCCGCACCTCTCGGCCGACCACCCCGGCGCACGCTTCGCGGTGGTGCCGGCGACGGTCTGAGGTCGTCCTCGGCTCAGGAGGCGCGGGTCGCCCAGGCGCGGATCGCCGGGTACAGCTCGGGCAGCGTCGTCGCGCGGTGCGGCGGCCGGGCGTCCGGGGCGGGGAACCGCTCGACGAGGGCGGGCGGCGGTCCCGGGGCCGCGGCCGGCTCGAGGTCGGTCGGCCAGATGTCGCCCACGCTGAGCGGACGGTCGGGCCGGCCCTCGAGGCCCGCGGCAGCCCGGAGCCGGTCGCGCACGGCGGGCAGCCCGGTCGGCTTGCGCGCGTCGGTGACGATCTCGTCGACGCGGGCGGCGAGCCCCAGCCGCTCGAGCGGTTGCACGACGCCGTGCTCGGGGGAGTTCGTGACGAGCACCACGTGCACGGTGTCGGGCAGCGAGTCGAGCAGCTCGGCGAGTCCCTCGGGTGCCGTGGTCTCGAGACGGCCGTCGGCCAGGGCCGCACGGGCCCCGGCGTAGGCGGCCGAGCGGGCCGCGTCGTCGACGCCCAGTGCCCGCGAGACCCGTTCGGCGACGACGTACCCGTCGGGGGAGCCGTCGGCATGCGCGATCGCCTCGTCGACCCCGGCCGGCTCGTCGTCGACGGGGCTGCCCACGAACCGGGCCAGCACCGCCTCGACCAACCGGAGCGGGTGCTGTTCGTCGGTCGCCGTGAGGGCCTCGTCGAGGAGGCGCGCGTAGGTCAGCACGGGACCGTCGCCCAGGCAGACGGTCCCGTCGAAGTCGAGCACGAGGACGTGGGAGGTGGTCATCCCCCGATCCTGCCCCACGAGACGTGGGTCGGCGGGGCGTCGCCGCGACCGGAGCGTGCGGAGGGGCCGTGGTGCGGACGGCGCGACTGGGAGCACGCCAAGGAATGCTGTGGGCCGACTGTGCATTCCCTCCGCGTCGACGCGGGCGCGATAGAACGGGAGCATGAGCAACGAGCAGGACACCACGCCCACCCCCGACGACCGCCCGCGGCCCGCGTACGGCGAGTACGCGCCGCAGGGCACCGGGCAGCAGCCTGCCGGTCAGCCGGCCTCGCCCGACCAGGGGCAGCAGCCGGGGCAGGTGCCCGGTCAGCAGGGTGCGCCGTACGGCCAGCCCGGCTACGGCCAGTCCGGTCACGGTCAGGCCGGGCCGCAGGCGACCCCGACGACGGGCACGCCCGGCCCCGGTGGCATCGGTGCTTTCGCCGGCGCGGGCTACCCCCAGGTGCTGGCCTCGTTCACCAAGTACGAGGACGCCCAGTCGGCCGTCGACCTGTTGTCCGACGAGGGGTTCCCCGTCGAGAGCGTCTCGATCGTCGGGCACGACATCCGCACGGTCGAGAACGTCTCGGGTCGGCTGACCTCGGGCAAGGCCGCCGGACGCGGTGCCGGTGGCGGTGCCTGGTTCGGTCTGCTGCTCGGACTGCTGTTCGGCATCTTCGCCCCGAGCGCTGCGTGGATCGGCGTGCTGCTCGTGGCCGTCGGCCTCGGTGCGCTGTGGGGTGCCCTCTGGGGCTTCGTCGGCCACAAGATGCTGCGCGGCCGTCGCGACTTCTCGTCGGTCCGCACCATGGAGGCCGGCCGGTACGAGGTGCTGGTCCGCGGCGAACTCGCCGCCCGGGCGCACCAGACGTTGGCGCAGGGTCGCAAGATCGCCTGACCGGCGCCACCCGCGCCTCCTCGGTTCCGCCGTTCCGCGCCCGCTCCGTTCGTCGAGGCGGGCGCGGACGTGCGTGGTCGGGTGGTCACCCTGTCGTTGGTGCGCCAATCGTTGGTAGGCTGACGATCATGACGAGACCTGAGCGGCATCACGATCACGGCAGCAGGTTCGGCGACCTGGTCGAGCGCATGAACGCCCGGCTGCGGCCCTACATCGGCGGCGCTCAGCTGGGGTTGAAGAACGAGGCTCCGGTGGTCGCGCCGCAGCACGGTGGGGTCTGCCCGCTCTGCGGTGCGCCGATGGACGAGCACGTCGTCGACAGGACGGGCGTCCGCACCATGGTGCACTGCCCGGCGCCGCGGGCATGAGCGCCGCCGGTGCCCCAGGCGTGAGTGCCGCCGGTGCCCCGGGCGTGAGTGCCGCTGGTGCCCCGTGCGTGGGTGCCGCCGAGGTCGCGGACCCGCTCGAGCTCGAGAGCCAGATCTGCTTCGCACTCTCGGTCGCGTCGCGGGGGGTCGTGGCGGCCTACCGTCCGGTGCTCGAGCCTCTCAGGCTGACGCACCCGCAGTACCTCGTCATGCTGGCCCTGTGGCAGCACGCACCGCTCTCGGGTCGTGAGCTCAGCCGTCTGCTGCGGCTCGACCCGGGCACGCTCAGTCCGCTGCTGAAGCGGCTCGAGGCCCAGGGGCTGTTGACCCGAGGGCGACGGGCCGACGACGAGCGGGCGTTGTCGATCGAGCTGACCCCGGCGGGTGCCGCGTTGAGGCGCGAGGCCGAGAGCATCCCCGGGCGCATGATGGCGCGGCTCGGGCTGACGCACGACGAGCTCGTCGTGCTGCACCGCACGATGACGAAGTTGATCGTCGCGGCCGACGCCGAGGGCGACTGACCCCGTCGGTCTCCGGCGCGCCTCAGCGCAGCGGCGCGGGCACGGTCGCCGAGCGCGACCACACGACGTCGACGGTCCGTCCCAGGACGCGGGTCGCGATCTCGCCGGCCAGCGCCTCGCGGAAGTGCGTCGCGGCCCGCTCGTCCGAGACGACGACGTCGACCCGGAGGCCCGCGAGCTCGTCGGTCACCAGAGCCGGGCCGTCGGCGAAGCGCACGAGGTACTGGTGGTCCTTCACGGGCACGTTCTCGTAGTGGTCGCGGAGGCTCTTCTCGAGCAGGCGGACCGAGTGGATTCCGTCCTTCGGCTTCACGAGGGCGCTGAGCGAGATCATGCGTCGATGCTGCACCCCGGGGGCGACCGGGGCGTGAACGGGACGTGACGGGCGCCTGTGCGTTCGCCGCGCCTCCTCGGTGCGTCGGCCGTGCGCGGCGGGCGGGCGTGAGGGCCGCGTCGCACCCGGGGCCCGGTCGAGCTGTGCCGATCCCGACCGGTCGCAGCGCGCGAGGCGTGCCGAACCCGACACGAACTGCTCGACACGCCGTCCGGGAGGGGCCTCGGGCCGCGTGTCGTCACTCGGCTGTCGCGAAATGCACGGGCGGGCCGGGGTCCCGGGGTGGGGGGAGAGGGGTGAAGGAGTGC